>JAHEEB010000126.1:0-6605 GCA_024640925.1 Bacteroidota bacterium
CCCATTTCCTATGTATTTTGTAATTAACGACGAAAGGTCGCGGTTGCTTACCACCACCCATCTTCGTGGGGTTACCCCATTGGTAACGTTATGAAATTTTTCCGGCCACATTTCATAGAAATCATGTAATACATATTTCTTTAATAACTCGCTATGCAGGGCGGCTACACCATTTATGCTATGGCTGCCAACACAGGCAAGGTTTGCCATTCGCACATATCGGCTTCCCGATTCATCAATAATCGACATTCTTTCCAGTTTCCAGTTATCACCAGGGAATTTCTGCTGGACTTCCTGCAAAAACCTGTAGTTAATCTCAAAAATAATTTCAAGGTGACGGGGAAGTAAATTACGGAATAAATCGAGCCTCCATTTTTCTAAGGCCTCGGGCATAAGAGTATGGTTGGTATAGCCAAATGTGTTAATAGTAATATTCCAGGCTGCATCCCATTCCATATTATATTCATCTAAAAGAAGTCTCATCAGCTCAGCCACGGCAATTGATGGGTGTGTGTCATTCAACTGAACAGCAAAGTGTGTATGGAATGTTTCCGGTTCATCGTTCTGAAATGAATGAATCCGAAGCATATCTTTTAATGAGCAGGAAACAAAAAAGTATTGCTGGATAAGCCTGAGTTGTTTCCCTGCTTCTTTTTCATCGTTTGGGTAAAGAACTTTTGTTATCGTTTCTGACGATACTTTTTGATCCACTGCTGCATAATATTCTCCCTGGTTAAAGTCATGAAAATCGAATGATTCTATAGCTTCTGCCTTCCAAAGGCGCATAGTAATGCAGTTTTTATCTGTATATCCTATAATTGGTGTATCGTAAGGTATGCCTTTTACTACTCTGCCAGGTTTCCACCTAACACGGTATTTCCCTTTTTCGTCATAATAATCTTCGGTATGACCACCCAAATAGACCTCCTGGCTCAACTCTGGTTTCGCTATTTCCCATGGATTTCCATATTTGAGCCATTTATCTGTAATCTCAACCTGCCAACCATTATAGATTTCCTGGTCAAAAATTCCAAATTCATAACGAATACCATAACCAAAAGCATCGACTGATAAGTTAGCCAACGAATCGAGAAAACACGATGCTAGACGTCCCAAGCCACCATTCCCCAAACCAGGTTCTTCTTCCTGATCTATCAATTCATTCATATCAATAGCGAGGTGTTCCAATGCTTTTATCGTTTCGTTATAAATATCGAGGGTAACCAAATTATTAGCCAGATGTGGGCCAGGTAAAAATTCTGCCGATAAATAGGAAACAATTTTTTGATCACTTATCTTGGAATCGATAATGCTTTGTATTCCTTTGGTCCATGAGGCAAGCATCCGATCACGCACTGTATAGGCTAAAGCCATATACAAATTATTTGTATTGGCGTTAATGAGAGTACAGCCTTGTAAATAGTACAAATTATCAAGAAATGCTTTAGCAATGGAATCTGCATCCATGCCTGTCCGGATTTCATTCACTGCTGAAGAACTTTCGAGTTTTGCCATTTTGTCCAATTTCATTATATTATCACCTATTTTATTAGCACAGAATAATTTACCCTTCAACATCGCTCCAGGGAGGTCAGAAATAAAGAATTAAACTCATGAAGGATTAATCCGTGATTAAACCCTGTTTGAAATGCTTATATAAATTTAGAGAATAACCCTGAAATATCACAGGAATAATAGGAAATTGTTTAGATCCTTATTAGGATTAGGATTTAGGATTATCAATAATTTTCATCACCTTACCAACAACTATTTCAGGTAAAATCCATTCCATACAGGCAAAATCTCCTCTTCTGCAGATTCCTTTTCCATAAATAGTGCATGGACGACAATCTAATTCGTTTTTTGGAATTTGTACTATATTTTCAACAGGTTGGTTCCATGGCCCAAAACCAATTCCCGGATGTGTTGCTCCCCATACAGATATAACTGGTACACCCATGAGTGAAGCCAGATGCATATTTCCAGTATCCATACTTATCATAACATGTAACCTGCCAATTAGCGAAAGTTCCTTATCCAAGGTAAAATTTACTACCTGACAAGCCCTAAATCGCGAAGAGATCTTATCCAGTTCTCCAATTTCTTCTTTTCCTCCACCAAATAAAAAGATGTGAACCCCTTCCTTTTTTAAAAGAATTTCTATCAGTTTGGATATCTTAGCAATAGGCCATTTTTTTAAACTGTGTTTTGCAAAAGGAGCAATCCCAATTCGAATTTTATTTTTAAGTAAGTCCCTTTCAAGAAGTTCATTTATTGATTGAATATTCTTGTTGCCTGGTTCAAATACAGGAGGTTTCATAGGAGATAAATGAATACCTGCCTTCAAAAATATTGCCTGATATCTTTCGATTGTATGGGGCAATTGAGGCTCTTCTTTCCTTTTCAAATAAGATTGCTTGATTCTTCTTTCTTTATTAAATGTAAAAACTTTTTTGCCTGTAAACTTAAAGAGAATCGAAAGGAACCTGGTTCGAAGTACACTATGTAAATCTATTATTAAAGTGTAGTCGGCTTGTTTTTTCAGCTCAAGAAAAAGCTTAATGATCCCGGGTAATCCTTTGTGTCTGCTTTTAAAATCAGCTTTAACTATATGTAATCGGTCAATACCATCGAAAAAAGGGGAATAAAACTTTTTTGTTACAATTGTAATCTCTAAATCGGGATTATTGAGAAGTGCTCCCCTGATAACCGGGACTGTCAGGGCAACATCGCCCATTGCCGAAAAACGAAAAATCAGGACGTGCATCAAAAAAAAATTAATATTTTTCGTAAGATTTTTCTTCAATCAGATTTGAACCAGTGTGCAGGTTAATCTGTTTTTTAATTTCAGAACGTTTATCATTATAGAAATAAACCGAACGGGCAGTTTCAATAAATTTATCGCCAAAATCTTTTTTTCGTTCCAAATCACGTATAGTATCTTCTATGTCCCATAACTGAGAATTAATGTCATACAAGGCTTTGTATAATTTATGATCCTTAGAAAGAATAGTTTTTGCAGCCTCATTTAAAACATCAAATTCTTTCTGAAGATTGATTCGTTTTGCATCTTCTTGAATACGGCCGAGTTTAATTTCTATTATAGTAAGTTTATCTATAATTTCTCCATTCGATACTTCAATCTTCATTCCAATTTTTTTTCACAAAAATAACCCATTTATAAGATTTCTTACAAACGTCCAAAAAAACAAGTCAGCTGAAACCAATATTCATCGCTTCCCTGGGTCTCGTCCCAAAGCGCTTTGGCTCCATGAGTACCTCTTCCTTTATCGGGTTTGTATATGGTTTTATATTTATTATCTATTCCAGAAAGTATATCGGTAATATAGTTATATTCCAAATCTGTTGAAGTAACAAATATTGGAATAGTAAGCCCTGAAATAGAGTCTTTAACAGAAATCTCAGGACGAAAATATTCCCCCGGACTAAAAGCTACAACTGCTTTAACATCACGAGTGGTTTTAGCCATAATTAAAGCTAAAGAGGCAGAATATGAACTTCCAAATAAAATAACACCTTTCCGGTTGAACTTACGAATATAGCTGAGAGCAGCCTTCATATCATTAAGTGCATCGATATTCCTGTTTGGAAAATATTGATTGTGTGCCCTGATGGCAGTCTCATTTGCAACATAATTGATCTTACCTCCGCACCTGAGATCAACCGCCAGACAATTGCACCCCAATTTTTGCAGCTTTGGTGCAATTGATTTAAACTCTCCTCTGCTTGATTCGGCTTGATGAAACATCAGGATAAAAGGTGCCTGATAATCATTCAGATATAGATCGGCTGTTATTTTTAAACTATCTGAAGAAAAGAAACTTACCTTTTCTTGAGAATATGTATAAAGGCTAATAAACAAAATGGGAAAAAATGAGATAACCTTCATACAGAGCTAGTATTAATATTATAATTCGGCAAGAACAATAATTGTGTTGCGCTTTACCTCAATAACACCACCTTTAATAGCAATAGTCTTTTTAACAGACTCATCCGTTACATATTCTATTTCTCCCTCTATTAGTGTTGAAATAATAGGGGCATGACTATGTAAAATCATAAATTTGCCACTCGCTCCAGGTAATGCAAGGGATTTTACCTTTCCTTTAAAAAGGTTTTTCTCTGGTGTTAATATTTCTAGATTCACTTTTAGCCTATTTCAGGATTTATTTATTGGCTTCGGCAAGTAATTTTTCTCCCTTCTCAATAGCACTCTCTATAGTACCTACCAGATGGAAAGCAGCTTCGGGATATTTGTCTACCTCACCATTCATTATCATATTGAAACCTTTAATGGTATCCTCAATTGATACAAGAACGCCTGGAGTTCCGGTAAATGCTTCAGCTGTGTGGAACGGTTGAGATAAAAATCTCTGAACCCTTCTGGCACGGTGTACAACAAGTTTATCCTGTTCCGATAGTTCATCCATACCAAGAATTGCAATAATATCCTGTAGTTCATTGTACCTTTGCAACATTTCTTTAACCTTTTGAGCGGTTTCGTAATGTTCTTTCCCTACAATATTCGGACTAAGAATACGTGATGTTGAATCCAATGGGTCAACAGCCGGATAAATACCCAATGCTGAAATCTTACGACTTAATACAGTAGTAGCATCGAGGTGCGAGAAAGTTGTTGCAGGAGCAGGGTCGGTAAGGTCATCAGCAGGGACATAAATTGCCTGAACGGATGTAATAGAACCACCAGTGGTTGAGGTAATCCTTTCCTGCATAATTCCCATTTCGGTTGCCAGAGTGGGTTGATATCCCACTGCTGAGGGCATACGCCCAAGCAAGGCAGATACTTCGGAACCAGCCTGAGTAAAACGGAATATATTATCAACAAAAAACAGGATATCTCGTCCTTTTCCTTTTTCATCAGCATCGCGGAATGATTCGGCTACAGACAACCCACTTAATGCAACACTTGCACGGGCTCCAGGAGGTTCATTCATCTGTCCGAACACCAATGTAGCCTGAGATTCTTTAAGTTTTTCCAAATCAACTTTAGAAAGATCCCAACTTCCGGCTTTCATACTTTCCTCAAATTCTTTTCCATATTTTATAACACCGGATTCGATCATTTCCCTGAGTAGGTCGTTCCCTTCTCGGGTTCTTTCACCGACACCTGCAAATACAGAAAGTCCGGAATACCGTTTAGCTATATTGTTAATAAGTTCCATAATAATAACGGTTTTGCCAACGCCAGCTCCACCAAAAAGTCCGATTTTTCCTCCTTTAGAATAGGGTTCGAGTAAATCAATCACTTTTATGCCGGTAAACAAAACTTCTGTTTCTGTAGATAGCTTATCAAATTTAGGCGGTTCTCCATGTATACTGTATCCTCCGGTTTTTGATATAGGTGGTAACCCATCAATAGCATCGCCGGTAACATTTAATAATCGACCTCGTATCTGTTCTCCAATAGGCACTGTAATTGCCTGGCCGGTATTATATGCTTTCATCCCTCGTTGTAACCCATCAGTCGAATCCATTGCAATAGTGCGTATTGTATGCTCTCCAATATGCTGTTGACATTCAACAATAAGTTTTTCATCTTCACTTTTAATTATTTCTAATGCGTCATGAATCCTGGGTAATTCCATTCCGCTTTTTTCAAAACTTATATCCACTACAGGACCAATTACCTGTGTTATAACTCCGGTAATCTCAGCCATAAATATTAACTTTTAAATTTATATTATATATGCAAAATTATCACTTTACTTTAAAGTTATTGAATTTAATGGAATAAAAAACTAGAAAATTATGAATACTCCTATTGTTGCTTTCAAAAAATTGCGGTATTCTTTGAGTTATCGTTCCAATTCTTTATACATTTTCTCAATCCTCCACCTTCAGATGACTGGAAACCATAGTGACCATAGTGTCTCAGAGTCTTCTTGGTTGTTATCTAATTATTGCCTGTTCCCTGATCAGTGGATATTAACTTAAGGGTTCCAAATCCATCTGCATTTTTCCAATGGTCATTTGCTGTAGCTTCTGTTAGAACTACAGAACCAAAAAAATTGTCCCTTACAGCTTTCGTTGGATCTGCTTCTGGTTGATCATCATCATTGCATGCAAGGGATAACCCTATTATTTTGTTTGTCGAAAGTTTAACCCTTGCGCCATTTATATTATTGTCAGAATAGGTATCATTATATACAATAAGCGAAAATTCCCAACAAGAAACATTCCCATCTCTCTTCAGAACAAAATCGGGGAAGTGAAATTTGTAATCCTGAACTGTTGAAGTACTCCAGCTGGTACCTGTAAGATCTTCCACACAGAATTTGGTTGTTGTATCTTTATCACAAGGAAATTTAGTGAATACATGATATGCAAAAGCATTTTCTGCATTGGTGCCCAGTGAAGTTTCATCATTAGCAGATCCGTCAAAAACATGGTATCCTCCTGATTTGTCTTCATCAATAAACACTTCAAACATATCAAAGTTGTATATATTGGCAGACTCTCCTTTCACATAAGCATCGGATATAATATCATCCGTTACTTCCAAAAGAATATAGATTAGATTCTTTTCTGCAGACCAGCTAACTTTATATCTGCCATAGAAATCA
>JAHEEB010000126.1:6615-8584 GCA_024640925.1 Bacteroidota bacterium
GACTGATCAATCTGTTGCCAACTGGCATTGTTCCAACATTCATCATTATCAATACCATCAAAAACAGGAGGGGTATCAGTCTCCAATGCTTTAACTGTATCCGATTGTATCAGAACAGTGCCGCTTTCTGCCAGACTAATATGTAATTTCAAAAACAGTAGACAAATTGCAACAAGTTGCATAAAGATGAATCTTTTCATAAGAAGCCTTTATGAGTTAATCTTGTTAAAATTAAACAATAATTACCTCAATAGTATAACAAGCAAGCTTAGCCTGAAATGAAAAAGATAAAACATTCTCTATTTTGATGAACCGGAACTTTGATTATTAAATTCGCTTATTGCTTTTATCAGACCAGGTTCTTTTCTAACTACAATGTGATTTGAATGAACAATATGTTTTATGGTCTCTTTATCTTGGTCAAACAAGCGGTATAAAGTCCATCTGCCGGGTTTAAACCTCTCGAATTTTCCATCCTTTTCAATATAATAAAAGGTATTTGTATAGAGTTGTCCATCGCTCTTGTTTTCGAGCACCTCATATTTTTTGTATAGGTTAACTTTCCCATCAGCTAATAACTGCAGGTACATATCATTGTTTTCGGAATGTTGCAGATTTTTATGTTTAACTTTTACGAAAGTTGCATAAACCTGGCCCATTTCGTCTAATAAAACAAAACGAGAAACCTGTTCACGGATAACTGTAGCAACCTGATAATCGGAATTTCTCATCCATAACAATTCATCGGTACGACCACTGTATCTTAAAAGTTCTCCACGGATTATACTTCCATCGGTTAAAAATACATCGCCTTTTAACCAGTTGTTAAAGAACTGAATGTTTTTCGCAGGGTATCTGTTAATGAATGCTTTTCCAACAAGATAATTTTCATATGATTCTATCTTCTCCTTTTCAGTATTACAGGGACAATCAGAATCTTGTGCCTTAATTCTCACAACATTAACTAACAAGATGAGAACTAATATAATTTTGATATGGTTCATTTTCATCATACCTTAATCAATTGTAAATTCAGTTTTAGAAACAAGAAATTGTCCTTTGTTGCTGATACCTTGTATTTCTATAATATATTTTCCTTTGACGTCGGAAGCAGGAAATTCAATCGTTTTAATCTGACCCGAATTAATTTCCAAATCAGGGTTCCAGTAAAGCAAATTTCTAAAATCTGGTTCTTTTTCACTGGAATTCTTTTTACCTGTCACTATTTCTTTATTATCGACCAAAACCTCATTTTTATAAACAAATGTTTCCTTATTTATAATATCATCCGATAGCTTTTTATCATTGGTATAAATAGCTACTAATCCATAAAAATCAATTCGGCCAAGTATAATATGAGAGGTATATACATCGATGCGATCTATGCTTTCAATAGGCAATTTGGAAATGTATTCGAGATTAGTGAAAGGTACACCATTCAGTAATACCATTTCCTGTGGCTTAAGCATTATTTTTTCTGTTCCATCATAAATTTGAACCTGCCAGTTTTTTTTCTTTTCTTTTAAAGTAACTGCAGGCATAATATTATCAGAAATCTCTTTAAAATTCTCCAACAAATCATAATCGTTTGGATAAATTGTATAAGAAGGTTTAACAATAAACCTTATGGAAGAATCGACCGTTTGAGCTGATTTATTTTCCGTTGATACATAATAAATGTGATTAATTAGATCAACATCGTTGATTTGTTTCAGCAGAAACTTGTCATTATCAGTTAAATAAACGGATTCGGATAAAAGAGAAGAAGATTGATTTAAACCAGGAAAAATTTCCCATTGAATTTCGCTGTTCTTTTTACCATCTAATGTTTGAAAAACAAGCGTCCGATTATCCATTTCTCTGTCAAGCCAAAAATAAAATTCTCCTTTATTATTCGTTATGCAATAGTTTATAGATGGTCCTGAACTCTCCGTGGATAGCAAGACGGGGATATTATTCAGCACCTTGT
>JAHEEB010000770.1 GCA_024640925.1 Bacteroidota bacterium
TATTGCAGCCAGTATCCTATTTACAGCATTGGCCGTATTAACCTCTTCAAAATTTGACTTTGGAAGTGGCAATAAACTAATCGTTGACTTTGGTTCATATAATTATTCGCATCATAAAATGATGCTTGGAGTATATAGCCATGTAGTAATGTTTGTAGTAGGTTATATTGCCAGCCTGTTCTTTACCAGTACCAAGAACATCGAGGATTTAACCTATATCGGTTGGTTAAAAAATAAAAGAAAAGTAACTTTAGATATAAATACAACCCCTAATAATTAATTACATGAAACTATGAAAAGATTTTTATTCTTTATTACCGTGTTCTTAGTGACGACTCTATCGGTTGTTGCCCAGAATACAATAAAAGGACGGGTAGTAGACACCGAGAATGAGCCTCTTCCAGGGGTCTCGGTTTCAATTAAGGGAACGAACAAAGGTGCTATTACTGACATTAAAGGTGCATACACTCTTTCTGATGTATCAAAGACTGACACACTAACTTTTACCTTTATAGGAATGTTAGCTGAAGAATTACCTGTTGGTGATCAGACAGAAATCAATCTTACCTTGGTGCCTGATTTCCAGGATCTCGAGGAAGTCGTTGTTGTCGGTTATGGTGAACAAAAACGTGCTAATCTGACTGGTTCAGTAGCAGATATAAATGCCGATAAGATTGAAGATATTCCTTCCGGTAACCTTTCAACAGCTCTTCAAGGCAAAATGGCAGGTATAAAAATAGGCCAGGTAACAGGTAAACCAGGTGCTTCTACTTCAATACAGATTAGAACTACATCATCATTTTCTGTTGTTGAAGCTCCTCTTTATGTAATTGATGGAGTAATTTATGAGGATCAGACACAATTTGACCTGCTTGACCCTTCAGAAATTGAAAGTATATCAATACTTAAAGATGCTTCTGCCGCTGTTTATGGATCACGCGCTGCTGCCGGAGTTATATTGGTTAAAACTAAAAAAGGAAAAATCGGAAAGCCCAAGATAACATATAGTGGTTCTTTTGGTATCTCTCGTGCAACATCCTTTCCTGAAATGTTATCGGCATATGAGCATGCCAGCATGTTAAATTACTTGTATGAAAATGACTCTGTTTACAGATCAGAACATACCCGTTATGATACCTATACAGAAGATGAACTGGATACGTTTAAAACTATGGACTATAACTGGCTTGATAATTTATGGAATAAAAATGCGTATGTTAACAGACACACCTTGAATATACAAGGAGGAAGCGAAAATGTAAAATATTTTATTGGAGGTTCTTATTATTATCAAACTGGAAATCTTGATAATGTTTATGATAAGAAATATTCTTTCAGAAGCAATATTGATGCTGAAATAATTGATAACCTAACAGCTAATTTAAGTGTTAGCATCGGAAACACAAACAGCGAAGATCCCTTCTATTACAAAGAATCATCAACTGAAACCTTACGTGAAGTATATAAAAGATTATTAACTGCTCCACGATGGGTACCACCAGTTATTGACGGAAAATTGGTTTCAAATAATATGACTGACTGGCAACCATACGGAGTAATGCAATCGGGCAGTTACAGATCTAGCTATGGAAATTACTCTACAATTTCAGGCGCTCTTAACTATAAAATACCTAAAATTAATGGCCTTAGCCTCAATGTGCAATATAGCTATAGCATTAAGAACGGAATGGGCAAAAAATACAGCCAGGATTATTCAGTGTACCAGTTTAAGGGTACAGGAAGTCACAGGCATATACTAACCAATGAGGTTTACAGTTCTCAGGAATATACAAACAAGGAACAACTAGAAGAAAGCTCAGATAAATCTACAAGCTATCAACTGAATACTTCAATTAATTATAGCCGCAGTTTTGGTATGCATGATATTAATGCTGTTTTGGTATACGAACAAGCTGAATCTGAAGGTAATAATTTTAATATTACTCGTTATAATTCTGCTGTATCCGGGATTGATCAGATGTGGGCATTTAACGAAGCAAATCAGATTAGTGGTTCGGGTGCTACTGAATCGGGTAGGTTAAGCTACATAGGTCGTTTAAATTACAAATACAGCAGCAAATATATACTGGAAGGAACTTTCAGATACGAAGCATCTCAGAAATTCCATCCGGACAATGCTTGGGGATTTTTCCCTGCTTTATCGGCCGGATGGATTGTTTCAGAGGAAAATTTCTTCAAAAACAATATTTCATTTGTCAATTTCTTAAAATTCAGAGCTTCCGCTGGTAGGGTTGGTAATGACAACATTGGTACATTCCAATGGAAATATTTGTTTAGTGGAAACCAAACAGGTGCTCTTTTCGGAACAAGTTTAACAAATGCCCTTGATCCGAAAAACGATGGGCTTTCCAGCCCCAGTATTACCTGGCAGAAATCGAATTACTACAACACCGGTTTTGACACCAAAATCTTTCAAAACAAAATTGATTTCGGAGTTGATTATTATTATCGGTTTACTTATGATATTCTGGCTGAGAGAAATTCTTCTTTATCAAGTACTGCAGGAATAAAAAACAGGCCTGCTGAGAACTATGGAGAAATGTATGCTACTGGTTTCGAGTTACAAGTTGGATACAATGGGCAGGTAGGTGCTGATTTTAAATATACTGTAGATGGAAATTTCTCATGGGATAAACATATGAAGACAGTTGTTGACCAAAGTCCGGCAGCTATAGGCCGTTGGGATGACCAGACAAAAAACGACCCTGGCAACCAGCCCGGTTTGACCTGCCTTGGAATGATTAGAAATGAAGAAGATTTGGCTAAAGTTCGTGAAATGTACGATAGTATTGGCAATGAAGCTGTTGCTTTGGGTATGCTTTATTATGCCGATATCCGTGGCGAAAACTATTCCGAAGGACCTGATGGAAAGATTAACGAATACGACCGTTCTACCATTGCAAAATACACCAGTCCACCTTATAATTGCGGGTTATCGCTAGGTGCTTCATGGAAAGGATTAAGCATAGATATGACCTTTACCGGAGAGTTCGGTCATAAAGTGTTTATCAATAAGGACGAAATGGTACTCCCCGATGAAAACAACAACGTATTTTCATTCTGGAATGATTACTGGACACCTGAAAATCCAAATGCTTCTATGCCCCGTCCTTACAGATATGGCCAGGAAGAACAAATTTCAACCTTTT
>JAHEEB010000771.1 GCA_024640925.1 Bacteroidota bacterium
AGGATTGATTGATAATATCGTTGATTTTGCCAAGTTGGAAACGGGAGAATTATCAATTGAATATACAAATTGTAACCTGAATCAGTTGCTTTCTGATTTGGCTGATAAATATCGTAACTGTCTGATTAGGGAAAAGCCCGAAGTAATTTTAATTTTCAATAAACCCGAAATTAAAATAGAATCCCTTGCCGATTCTAAGCGTACCCTCCATATTATTGAACAACTGATTAATAACGCTGTTAAGTATACTAAACAAGGAAAAATTGAGTTGAACTATAAAATCGATAGTGATTTTCATATTTTCGAGGTAGTTGATACTGGAGTGGGGATAGAAGAGAAATACCAGGACACAATTTTTGAAAGATTTTACCAGATTGATGCCGAAACCCAGGATGTTTTTACTGGTGCAGGACTTGGTCTTACTATTGCAAAAGGTCTTTCCGACCTTCTTAATGGAGAACTCACTCTTGTTTCAAAATTTGGACAAGGTTCGACCTTTACTTTAAAGATACCTTTTAAAGAAACAAAAAATGAACTCGACAGCACTATTTGCAGGGAAAAGGATTTTGATTGGCAAGACAAAACCATTTTAGTTGCTGAAGATGAAGATTCGAATTTCTTTTTTCTGGAGGCAATACTTAAAAAAACGAAAGTCAATATAATCAGAGCCGATGACGGGGTTAAATTTCTCGAGATGATTAATGAAAATAAAAAAATAGATCTGGTGTTACTCGATATAAAAATGCCTGGAATTAATGGGTTCAATGCTATTAAGGTTATCAGGCAACAAAACATAAATATCCCTGTAATTGCGCAAACGGCATTTAATCAGGCCGAGGATAAACAGCGTTGTCTCGAAAGTGGATGCGACGATTATCTTGCAAAACCTATCGATAGAGAACTTCTTATGTCAAAAATTTCTCGATTTTTTGAACCCGATTACAAAAGAATACATACCCACCAAGTCAGTTAATCATACATATCTGCCAAAATCTTTCATTTTCTTAGTGAAAATCCATAAATTGCTTTTTTATCACAAATCAACATTATATATTTATAACAGCAAACAATAGTAACCAAACATAGCAAAATGAGAAAAATTCTATTTTTATCGATTTTTACTGTATTATCTGTTTCCCTAAGTGCTCAGGTGTTTAATACTTCATCAACACTTAAACGCAAACAATTTAGTGCAGGCTTTGAACCAGGTTTTTATATTACCGGAGATGCGGATTTCAATTTATTTCTTCATGGAGGTATAGGCCTTACTAAAGGTATTGACTTAGGGTTGAAACTTGGAGTACTGAGTGGTTATGACACATATATTGGTGGGGATGTAGAATTCAACCTTGGAAGAAGGTTTTCACTTTCTGCCGGAGCACATTCTTTTGGAGGTTTCGGTCTTGATGCTACCGGGCTTTTTACTTTTCCAATCAGAGGGGTTGCCAATTTATATACTGGCTTAGATGTTGATATGAATTTTTATGATAATGGTGAAGATAATGGCAATGATGTTGATTTTCCATTATGGTTACCAATAGGAATAGAAATACCAATGGGAAATCGTATGTCTTTTCTTTTTGAATCAGAAATCTGTTTAACTGATAATTTCCATTATCTTGGAGGTGGTTTGAATTTCTTCTTTTAGATGATTATTCTGTAATATTTGAAATTATAAAATGATAGGGTGATATGAATCAATATCACCCCTTATTTTTTATTTTAAAGATTTTGGAAGTTCTATTTGTAAAGGCACAGGTAAGGTGTATCTTCTCCGGCTTTTACTTTAAATTTTATTCCTGCTGGCACTTCAAATGATTCAAATTTTTTATATTCTCTCCATTTTTGTTCACCAGGCATTTTAATCTGCATTGTCCCCGAGATAACTGTCATAATCTCAATTGAACCTGTACCAAATTCGTATTCTCCAGCAGCCATTACCCCTAGCGTTGCTTTCCCTTCCGCTCCATTATGTCCTATGGATACAACCCTGCCATCAAAATAATTGTTTATTGGAAACATATTGTAATACGTTTATAGTTTATATAATACAAATATATTTAGATTTACCATTAACTTGTGAAACTTTCAAAAATATCATAAATTCTTAACCTTAAAGTGGCCACAGTTTGTCCCTATTAATAATCCATTTATCAATTAATCAAAAAAAATAAATGGATTATTTGAGATAATTGCTTCTATTATAATAATTTGGTGTCGACATTATGAATATTAAAATTAGAAACAACCAAAATGAGAACAGCCATTTTAACCATGTTAGCTTTAGTAGGTTTACTAAGCATTGTAAGTACAGAATGTAGTTATGTCCGAAAAAAAAATACTCCGGCAGATACTATGATGGTAACAAGTTCTATCGATATCCTAAAAATCGATAAACTAAATGTTGACAATACGGATATAGAAAACCTTGTTGTTATTGATTAAAGTATAGTTGCTTATGCAACTTTTAAAACAAATATTGAACGAGTTATAGCTTACTATTAATTGTTATAAAAAAAAAGGCCTGATTTTTCCGGCCTTTTTATTTTCTTCCAATTATGCTTTTACAATACAATCCTTATTAATAAGGAATTACTTACTTTATAAACTTATGAATGAGCATATTTGATTCCTTTTGCAGTAGAATAATATAGATTCCTTCTGGAATATTCTCAATTGAAATTAAATTATCTGTGTTTGGAGAAAATTCCACAATACTATTTTTAAGAACTGCTCCTGAAAGGCTCACTATTGATACTGTATATTTACCACCGGTGTTCAGCCTTACTACTATTTGATCTTCTGAGACCCTATAAATAGTAAAACCATTCTGGTTGCCAAAATCAGTATAAACTGTATTTTTGTTTATATTAAAAACCAGGTCATTTATCTCTGGAGTTGATGGAGTCAAGATTACTTGTGTGTTTGTTTTAGGGAGGTTGATGTATTCTACCTGGAGATAATATGTTCCATATGGCAGTTGTTCGAAAGCAAAACTATTGGAGTCATCAAGAGAAGATGTATTAACAATTTCACCTGATTCTGTAGAAAGAAGAATCATTAGAGGATCAAACTCTGTTGTCTTTGGGCTTGAACTTAAAATATGTACCGAATCAGAAATGAAGTTTATTTTACCTGCAATCCGGCAATTACCTTTTTGCAAAATCCTT
>JAHEEB010000772.1 GCA_024640925.1 Bacteroidota bacterium
AATCAGATAAAATACCCATTGGTGTATTAATTCCGGCTTTATTCAGCGATTTATCAAGCGAAGCCATGAAGAATATTATCAGGGAATTATCTAAAATGTCGTGGGTAAAAAGGGTGTATATATGTCTGGATCAGGCTAGTGAAGAGAATTATAATGCAGCTATTCATATAACTAAACCTCTTGGTAAAAAAGGTGTTCTTATTTGGAATGATAGTCCTAAAGTGCGGGAAGTAATTACCGAAATAGAAAAGGAACTTGCGGTTGGTATTCGGGGGAAAGGAAATTCAGTATGGACAGGACTGGGTTATGTAATTGCAAAAAAAGAAGTATCTGCATTGGCTTTTCACGATGCTGATATTGTTACCTATGATAAGGATATGCTTATTCGATTGCTGTTTCCAATAGTGTATCAGAAATATCAATTCTCTAAAGGTTACTACGTTCGATATAACGATAGGTTTTATGGCCGTGTTACCCGATTGTTTTATTTTCCTTTTCTGAGGGCGCTTAAAGATATATTTGGTTGCACAGAATATATTGATTATATGGGAGATTTCCGGTATCCGCTATCGGGTGAATTTGCCACGTTCGTCAGTCAGGCCCGGGTACTCCAGTTTCCAAGCGATTGGGGTATTGAAGTGGGAATATTAGGCGAAATATTCAGGAATATGCGGGTTAACCGAATTTGCCAGGTAGAGATTACTTCAAGGTATGATCATAAACATCAGAAAGTTGGAAATACCGCTGATAAAGGTTTATATAAGATGGCTTCGGATATTGCGCGAACCTTTTTCACCTTTCTGGCTAGCAATGGGAGGGTTATTGGCATGGATACCTTTAATTCAATCAGGCATGCATACTTAAAAAATGCACGGGAGATTGTTGGTTTTTATGAGGCATATGCTGATATGTATGATCACCGTATATCCTACGATTTTCATGATGAATTAAAAACAGTGGAGTTGTTTGCAAAGGGAATCGATATAGCTACCGATAGTTTTTACAATAACCCTTTTGGTTCACCCATGATACCTGATTGGAAAAGGGTGGAATCGGCTGTGAAAAATGTACTTGAGAAACTGGAATTTGCAGTGGAAAACCCCAGATAACAGATTTATTTTTCTGAATTATCAGCAATGTCTGTATCATTGAGTTCGCCTAATTTTTTCTCTATTTTTTTATTTTTTTTCTTGTGTTTAATAATTTTCGATTCATAATAGAAAATTACTTCTTCCGCCATATTCTTTATTAAATCACCAACACGTTCCAGTTTTCCAATTGTGCGGGATACAAGTATGAGATTTGTGAAATCAGCTTTGTTATTTTTCATATACTGCTCTAGCAAACCAGGTAATTTTTTATTGATTTTATCCAGGGCTTTATCTTGTTTGAAAACCTTCTTAGCTATTGTTATATCACCTGTTTCCAGCGAATCGCCAATATTGTGCAGCATATCATCTATTTCATCAAATAAAGTCGGAATATGCAAAAGTTCTACCAGCTCTTTATCAAGATGCATTTTTTCATCGAAAATCAAACAGCTTATTCGATAAGCATGATCACCAATGCGTTCTAAGCTGCCCGAAATCTTTAATATAGCTATAGCAAATCTTAAATCGGCTGCTACAGGCGAAAAGAGTGCCAGAAAGTCCTCGCATTCCCTGTCAATAGATAATTCAAACGAATTAACCCTTTTTTCTTTTCTCATTATCTCGCCAGACAACTCCAAATCATTGGTAAGCAATGCTTCCTTGGTCATATGCATTTGATCTTTTACCAATTCTAACATTTCGAATGAAAGTGTCCTGAGGTTATCTATTTCGTATTCAAAAGGCTTCATATTAAATCTAATTTAATTATTAATAAACGAAAAGAACAGGGTTCAACCAAACCTTCCTGTGATATAGTTTTCTGTTCTTTTGATTTTAGGATTTGTAAAAATATCTTTTGTTAATCCCTCTTCAATAAGTTCACCCAGGTAAAAAAAACCGGTTCGGTCGCTTACTCTTCCTGCTTGTTGCATGTTGTGAGTAACGATAATGATGGTGTATTCATTCTTTAATTCAAAAATAAGTTCTTCGATTTTGCTTGTCGATATAGGATCGAGTGCTGAAGTGGGTTCATCCATCAAAATAAGTTCTGGCTCTACAGCCAGTGTACGGGCAATACATAGGCGTTGTTGCTGACCACCCGATAAAGCGAGTGCATTTTTCTTTAAATTATCTTTTACTTCATCCCATAGAACTACTTGTTTTAACGCTTTTTCAACCCTCTCAATTATAAAGTTTTTGTCTTTTATTCCCTGGATTCTTAACCCATATGCAACATTCTCAAATATTGTTTTCGGAAAAGGATTTGGTTTCTGGAAGACCATTCCGACATCTTTGCGCAGTTTTTCGAGTTGTATTTTTTCATTATAAATATCTACCTTATTAATTATAACCTTACCTTCGAGTCTGAAACCGTCTATATAGTCATTCATTCTGTTAAAAACTCTCAGATAGGTTGATTTTCCACAGCCAGATGGACCAATCAGTGCAGTTACGGAATAGGGGTTGATTTCCAAATTGATATTTTTCAACGCCTGAAATTCACCATAAAAAACATTCAAATCACTTGTAACAATTTTATTTTCAATATATTCTGGTTCGGATTGATAAGCTTTCTCAACCCCCAAAACCATTTCATCTGTGGTTAAGAGCATATTTTTTTTCTTAAAATATTTATTCTTCATATTCTGTAATTCTACCATTTCATTTTATTTTGCCACCTATTTCTTAAATACATGGCAATTCCATTCATCAGGAATGTGATTAACAATAAAATAATAATTGCAGCAGCAGCATTTGCCAAAAATGCATGTTGTGGCCGTGAAATCCAATCAAAAATCCGTATAGGCATTACTGAATAAGCGTCCATAGGGCTTTTGGGTACAAATCTGACAAAAGCTAGAGCACCAAGAACTATTAATGGTGCAGCTTCTCCAACAGCCCTTGAAATTGCCAGTATTACGCCTGTTAAAATTCCTCCAAATGAAGCTGGTAATACCTGAAAGTAAATGGTTTGCCATTTACTTGCCCCTAGAGCAAAAGACGCATCGCGGATAGAATTTGGAACAGCTTTTATACTTTCTCTTGTAGAAACTATGATAATAGGCAATATAA
>JAHEEB010000127.1 GCA_024640925.1 Bacteroidota bacterium
ACCGAAATATAATCCTAATTTTCCAAAAAAAATAAAAAAAACTAACACTGTTTTAAAAAAACATAGTATATTTGATATCATTTTGATATCATTTAAGTATTAATAAAACATCATCTAATGACAACTGAAAAAACAATTAGAAAAGTGAATGGGTATCTCATGATTCTCGTTCTGCTGGCGTCAATAGGAATTGCAATTGCTAGCTTTGTAACCGAAAACATCGTTTTAGGTATTATTATGTTGCCTTTGTTCGTTATAATTGGCCCTGGTTTTTTTGTAATAAACCCGAACACTTCCAGAGTAATGTTACTCTTTGGCGCTTACAAAGGTACATTGAAACAAAATGGTTTCTTTTGGGTAAATCCTTTTTACATCAAGCAGCCAATATCCCTTAAAGCCAGGAACTTCGAGAGCGAGCGCATTAAAGTAAACGATAAACTTGGAAACCCGATAATGATTAGTTCGATTTTAGTCTGGAAGGTAGAAGATACCTACAAGGCCATGTTTGACGTCGACAATTTCGAGAATTTCGTAAAAATCCAAACCGATGCTGCTGTTCGAAAGCTGGCAAGTTCTTACCCATATGATCAGTTTGAGGATGAAAAAGCCGCAATAACATTGAGTTCAAGCTTTGAGGAGGTGAATAAAAGTCTTGAAGAAGAAATCTCCGAACGCTTGAAACTTGCTGGTATTAATGTAATTGAGGCAAGAATTGGTTATTTAGCTTACTCACCCGAGATTGCCCAGGTTATGTTAAAACGGCAGCAGGCCACAGCTATTATTGCTGCCAGAAGCAAAATAGTAGAAGGTGCTGTTGGCATGGTAGAAATGGCATTAAACTTATTATCAGCAAAAGAATTAATAAAACTTGATGAAGAAAAGAAAGCCGCCATGGTTAGCAATTTGTTGATTGTTCTTTGTGGTGACAAGGATATTGAACCAGTTATTAATACTGGTACATTGAACCAATAAAAATAAAAGGTATAAAAAATGGCAGAAAAGAAGTCATTCGTGCTAAGAATAGACTCTGATACCATGAAGGCGATTGAGAAATGGGCAGCTGATGAATTTAGAAGTACCAATGGACAACTTGAATGGATGATACATAAATCGCTCAGGGATGCCGGAAGACTTAAGCCCAAGGGATAAGAGGGTGTCCAAAAAGTTGATAAATAGCCACGAAGACTCTATCACTAAGGTTAATGTCTTTTAAATAAGATCTTTGTGAGTCTTTGTGGCTTTGTGGCAAATTTACTTTTTGGACAGCTGCTTATCATTTCAAAAACAGCTTTTCATATATATAGTTTCGTAGATATCAATTAACTCAAAATAACAAAAAAGCTCTTCCCTGAAATGAATACTCAACTGACAATCCGCAGGATAAAACACGAGGAACTTTCTTTAATCAGAGATTTTGCACCCACTGAATGGAATATAAACCTCGAAAAACTATATAACCACTATTATCCACAAACAGGATTTTATCCGATTATTGCCACTATAGATAATTTGATTGTGGGAACTGCTATTGCAATAATACACAAAGAAGTCTCCTGGCTTGGAACTATTATTGTAAAAGAAGAATACAGGAATAAAGGCTTCGGACATTTTCTCACTTCGCACCTGATCGAACATTCACAAAAACTAGGAGCTAAATCAATTTTACTTGTTGCCAGTGACATGGGATTGCCAGTATATAAGAAGCTTGGATTTCAACACGATCTGAATTATCTCTTTTTCAAATCTGAAGAAACTCCTTCCTTCAGTTGCATCGATAGCCCTATCTTGCCTATTGAAGAAAAAGATTATGATGAAATTATGGATCTCGATTCCAGGATAACAAGTGAGAACCGCAAAGAAATTTTACTGATTAGTATGCAAAACGGGTTCAAATTTTTCATTAAAAAGGTAACCGGTTATTATTTGCCCGATTTTGGCAATGGATTAATAATTGCAGAGGATAATCATTCTGGCCTGGAACTGATGAAATTTAAACTATTGAAGGAAAAATCAACTGTATGTATTCCTGAAACAAATTCTGTTGCAATTGACTTTTTACAGTCGATCGGATATTCTCAGTATCTGAAATCGCCCAGAATGTTCTTAGGTAAGAACATTGAATGGAAATCGGAATGTGTTTTTGCCCGTGGATGTGGATACTTAGGGTAGATAAATTTTTATGCATTTTAACAGTAATAAAATACATACTGACTATTAACACGTTACTCTTCAAACAAACCAATATTTGACGGAAGCTATAGGTTTTTAAAAAACTAAAATCTAATTTAGAGCGTTTTTAAATGCTTTTTGCCCTATGAAAGCACTTCTAATTATTGATATGCAAAGGGGTTTGTTTAAACCTGAAACCCCACGACACGATGCCAATGGTGTAGTAAACAGAATCAATGCACTATCAGATTATTTTAGACAAACCGGTAAACCTGTAATTTTTATTCAGCATGATGGTTCAAGCCAAAATGTGTTTATTCCAGGTACACCTGAATGGAGAATATTATCTTCACTAAATCAAAAAGATGAAGATAAAATTATCAGTAAAACTGCAGACGATTCTTTCTATAATTCACAACTGGAAGCCATTCTGAAGAAAGAAAAAATAAAAGAATTAGTAATAACAGGTTGTTCAACCGACTTTTGTATTGATGCTACCATCCGTTCAGCACTAGCCAAAGATTATAAGGTAACTATTATAAAAGATTGCCATACAACTGGTAACCGGCCTCATATGACAGCAGAAAAAGTAATTGAACACCATAACTGGATTTGGCAAAACATGAAACCTACCAAAGGAAAGACGGAAGTTATTTCTTTTGAACACTTTTTGAAGAAAAAAGCAACAGCGATTCAGACTGTCTGATTTCAAAGAAATAATTTCAGTGTTTTACTCAATTTTCGAAAAGTGCTTCATAAATTGCACGCGTTCGAATGTTGAAGCAATTTCTGAATCCTTTTTATTTAGCATTCCCCTAAACTGGTCAATCGTTTTAAACTGGTGTTTATCCATCCAGGCAGATAGCTCTTCAAGTATCTGAGAAATTACTGATATTTCCTGTTTGTACAAAGCCGAAACTACCTGGAATGTTGTCGCTCCGGCCAATAATTGCTTTATTGCCACATTGACATTGCTCACACCTGTTGATGCAGACAAGTTACATGATACCTGTCCCGACATAATAGCAATCCAACGCAGGGTATTCAAGTAATCACGACCCTCTGTTTCAACAGGAGCAGCTGTTATTGTAATTTTATCAATATCAATATCTGAATTATAGGGTTTATTAAACAACACCAGTGCTTGTATTCCGCTTTCCGAAAGCTTTTTGATTGTATTTGAAAGCCCTGAAAAGTAATAACCTATCTTCAAGGAAATTGGTATAGTCACAAATTTCTTAACCTCTTTAACAATTTCGAATAATTCGTTTTCATAAGAACTTCCTTCTACTCGACAATCCGACGGGAGGCTATAAACATTCAATTCAATGGCATCGGCTCCTGCCTTTTCAATTCTACGGGCGAAAAAGGCCCAGTCGTAATGCGAAACACAATTAATACTGGCAATAACCGGTATTTTAACCGCTTTTTTAACTTCTGTGATAAAACTTAGATAATCGATTAGAGTATTTTCTTTGGCAAAGTTAGCGATGTATTGTTCAGCTTCCTGGAAAGCATGAGGCATTTGTTCGAGAATTTCATTATAAGCCTTATCCCATTCTTTTGCTCCAGCACTGTCCGATTTCATAAGATTATCGGCTTCAATATGTATCTGTTCTTCAAAAATTGATTTCAAAACAACAGCCCCGGCACCTCTATTTGCTATATCTGTAATGTTTTTTACGGAATTAGTAAGTCCGCAACTGCCAACTATCAAAGGGGATTTCAGATTCAACCCCATGTATTTTACCGATAAATCTGCCATTTTTTTAAAGTTTATAGATTGGTTTTGTTTGATTGTTCAATTATTATTTTTATCAATGGTCAGAAGTCCGGAAGTCTTCGGATTTCCATTTTCGTACTTCGGACCTTTAATACTCTTGGGGTAATTCCTTCAGCTGCGCTAAAGTAAAAACAGGTCCATCCTTACAAACGAATACTTTTCCAACATTACAGCGACCACATTTACCAAATCCACATTTCATACGGTTTTCGAGGGTAGTAAATATATCCTCATCTTTAAACCCAAGTTTCGACAATATGGGTAAGGTAAACTTAATCATCACAGGTGGTCCGCACACAATAGCAACGGTATTCTCACTCGAAGGAGCCATTTTCTCAAGAACAGTAGGAACAAAACCGACTTCACCTTTCCAATCAGGGGTTTCGCCACCCGGATCCACGGTTGTTACAAGTTTAATATCGGGTCTGTCAGTCCACTCCTGCAATTCATGCTTATAGACAAGATCTGCGACTGTACGGGCGCCATAAAGTATCGTAATATCTTTATAATCCTGACGAAGATCGACTGTGTTCCATATTACACAACGCATAGGAGGCAGTGCAATACCCCCGGCAATGTATAAAAGATTTTTACCTTTCCAATCTTCGATAGGAAAAATATTTCCATACGGTCCACGGAAGCTCATTGTATCGCCTTCTTCCAATTTCGATAGTGCCGAAGTTACCTTCCCAACTCGTCTGAATGTACATTCGATATAATCTTTGCGGGTAGGTGCCGATGCTATGCAAAAAGTTGACTCGCCTTCGCCCAGAACCGAGTATTCACCAAACTGACCAGCTTTAAATGAGAATGATGCCGCATCTTCGGGGTTAGCAAATTTCAATCGAAAAGTCCGTACATCGGGAGCTTCGTTGGTAATCTTTTCAACCCTCATCAAATAGGGTTTGTATATATTTTCTATTGAACTCATGGGTTATGGTCCTTTATTTACATTTTTTGATCAATTTCCTGAAGTTGTTCTGCTATGTTCATGTCAACAGGGCAGGCACGTGAACACTTTCCGCAACCTACGCAGCCAGTAACTTTGTTCCTCTCGGGCATATATGCAAATTTATGCATCAATCGCTGCCGCCAGCGTTGACTTTGCACTTCGCGCGGATTATGACCCGATGTATGTATAGTAAATTGTTTTAACCCGCATGAATCCCAGCACCTGAATCGTATGTTTCTTGCACCATACCCTTCATCCTGAATATCGAAACAGGCACAGGTTGGACAAACATAAGCACAAGCTCCGCATCCAAGACAGCGTAATGAATTAGTTACCCAGAAAGGACTATCAAAGGTCTCCTTTTTCTGCATTTTGGGTATCAGCGATTCTGAATCGAACCTTTTTTCTACAACAACAAGAAAATCTTCTTTTTTAGATTGAACAGCCTGAACAAACACATCCGGCATAGAAGTGGCGAGAGCTTTGCCTTTATCAGAAACCAATTCTGCTATATAATCTCCATTGCCTGTTTTAGTCAATAAAACATCGCTACCCTTCGTACTGCCAGGTCCCAGATTAACGGAAGTACAGAAACAATAATCATCGGCTTTTGCACAGCTCATGCCTATGATAGTTAGCTTATCCATGCGCTTTTCAAAGAACATATCGTGAGTGTCCCATGTAAAAATGGCCCGTAACGAGTCAAAACCCCATACATCGCAAGGATGAATACCCCAAATAACAATTTCCGGAATCAGACTCATGTCCATATCAAGCATTTTAACTTCTTTCCCGGTCTTAACAAATTTAAAAAGTGTCTCTATCTTAGGGAATACAGAGTTCTTAACACTTTGCGTTGTCTGAATAAAATCGTCAGTTATCTGTTCAAACTTCTCAACAAAATCGAACTGTACCTCGTTTTTAACCTTTACAGGAGCATATATTAAATTACCCCGCGATTTCAGGCTATTAAAAAGTTTATCAAGGGAGTCCTTCTGTATGGATTTTATTTCCATGGACATAGTTTTTTGTATTTATTAATATTAAGCTTGAGGCCAAAAGAAAGATACTTCAATCTTCTGACCTCATGCTTCTATCTTATAAAAGTTTCTTTGTCATTTGCCTTATAGGTCGATAGTGTTGAAGGCTCTTTTATGGTCAACCCTGCTTTTGTATTGAAATTATCAAGTACCACATCACTCATTTTAAATGTAAGTAGATGGACAGGTATACCTAATGGACACGAGCGACCGCAATCGCCACACCCTGTGCATCGTCCGGCAAGGTGCATTGCCCGCATAAAGTGCCATTCCATATTTCCTAATTCACTAGACTGAACAGGTATCCATTGTGGTTGGTTACATTCTACCTGGCACCTTACACAATAACACATCGGACAAGCCTGACGGCATGCAAAGCATTTAATACAAGGCTTAAGTGTTTCATGCCAAAAGTCCCACCTTTCTTCAACCGACATAGCACTTATTTTCTCAATCAGTTTTTTATCCTCTTCGGGATGTTCGTTGCAATGATCGGTTAAATACTTTTCAATATCGGCATATTCATTAAAATCCAGAAATTGACCATCGAGGCCTATTCCAAGAACTTTTACACTGTTTTCAACAATCTGGCATTCGTAAGTAAGAATTAAAACTGTACGCATAACAGGAACAGGGGCAACTATGGCGAGTTTGCCCAGACGCATAACTTCGTGTTTAGTAAGATAAACACCCAGGTTCTGTTTACATCTGTCATCAAAAATCAATTTTTCAGCTTGCCCTGGGGTTGTAATAAATCCTGCATGTACATTTCCGGATGAACCTTCGTTATAACCGATTATACAATCTACCTCTTTACTTTCAAGAAGTTGTTGTGCTTTTCTGCGTAAACTATCCATTGATTGTTCCCTTTTCAAATTCGTTTATAAAACCATCTTTGGAAATCTGGCTGTACCGCTTATATGGACCAAGTTCTATTACCTTCTCAGTAGTGGAATTAACTATCTCAGCCCATTTGCCACCTTCGGCAGCCGATACCCAGGAGAAAGTAATCCGCCTGGAATCGATTCCCATGAAATCGCACAGATTACGAAAAACAATCCATCGTCTGCGTGCATGAAAGTTACCTGATGTATAATGACAATCGTTTGGGTGACAACCGGAAACGATAATTCCATCGGCTCCGTTATCAAAAGCTTTCAGAAGCAACATAAAATCAACACGACCGGTACAAGGGAAGCGGATAATTTTGACATTTGCCGAATATTTCATACGGCTTGTGCCAGTTAGATCGGCTCCGGCATAGGTACACCAGTTGCAAACAAATGCGGTTATTTTTGGGGTAAAATCTGACATCTTTTTATTATTTATCTTCAACTTCCATCATTAGCCAAATGTTTACAGATGGTGCAGCACTCAGAATGACAATCATCCAGGGCAAGTCGAAAGGTTTAATTATAAGTTTCTTCGTTAAGCATAGCTGTTACTTCGGAATACATCTGAATTCCGGTATAGCCTTGCAATTCAATAGATTTCGAACGACATAAAGCAACACAAGTTCCGCATCCCTGACATAATCCAGGATTAACTTTTGCAAGAGTCTTTAAAACCTTTCCACTCCTGTCTTTAATTTCTTCTCTCTCAATAGCCTGATAAGGACAGGTAGGCTGGCAAAGGAAACATCCCACACAAGTTGAAAACAAGGGTGGACCCATACGATTAACCACGGCAATCAATGGTTCGCGGGTTAGTTCGGATTGTGAGAACAGCGCTGCCACTTTAGAAGCAGCACCGGAAGCCATAGAAACCGAGTCTGGAATATCTTTTGGGAATTGACATGCCCCAGCCAACATAATACCAGCAGTATTGGTTTCAACAGGTTTTAGTTTCGGATGTGCTTCGGCAAAGAATTTATGTGCATCGTATGATATATGTAAACGTTGAGCCAATTCCTCCGCTCCCGGATTAGATACACTAGCCGTAGCGAGAACAACCATATCTACTTCCTTTTCAACTATTTGTGCACCCAACAAGGTATCTGCGCCACGAACAATAAGTTTACCATCACGTTCATAAATGGTAGAAACCCTGCCACGGATATATTGTACTTTATCTTCGGTAATAGCCCGTCGAACAAACTCTTCATAGTTTTTACCCCCAGCACGAATATCCATATAAAACACATACGACTTACCATGATGGACTTTATGCTGGTATAACATAGCGTGTTTTGCTGTATACATGCAACATATCTTAGAACAATATTCAATGCCCTTTGCAGGATCGCGTGAGCCAGCGCAGGCAATAAATGCGACCGATTCGACTATTTTTCCATCGGAAGGACGGCGGATTTCTCCACCCGTCGGACCAGAAGCCGAGGCTAAACGTTCGAACTGAAGCCCATCGATTACATCTTTATGCTTTCCATAACCATATTCCGGAAAGAAATCGGCTCGCTTAATAGCAAAACCAGTGGCTGCCACAACAGCGCCAACCTCAACTTCAATAATGGTATCAAGTTGATCGAACCGTATAGCCTTGGTGGGACAGACTTTCTCGCAAATACGACATTTGCCTTTCTGGTAATAAGTGCAATTTAGCTTATCGATTACCGGTTTATTAG
>JAHEEB010000773.1 GCA_024640925.1 Bacteroidota bacterium
CGAGTGATTATGGAAACAATAAAGTGTACTTCGATATCGATGGTAAAGTGCTCGGAAAATTCACCGTTGATGAAGATGGAAATTATTTCGGAGATGAGTTTGAGTTTGATGGAAATAGGATATCCAAACATACACTTTACGAAAAGGGTGAAATTGTTAGAACCCGGGAATTTAGCGATGGTAAATTAATTGCAGATATTAAGGAAGATGGAGTTTCATTGTTTTACGACTTGGTTAACAATAAAACCTATCAATGCATATATAAAGATGGCGAGCCTTTCAGTGGTACCATGTTCGAATACGATTCTTACTATAAAGGCATTTCAAAGTTGGCTATTTATAAAAACGGGGAACTCGATGGCGAATTTAAAACCTACGAACATGTTTATGGCGAAGGAAATAAATCCGATTCATTTTTACCGGAATATGAGTATTTCTATATAAACGGGAAAAAAGAAGGAGCAGCTAAACGGTTCAATGAAGGAAAACTTATTGAGTCAATGAACTATAGTAACGATATGCTGGATGGCGAATATAAATCGTACGATTTGGATGGCAATTTGCAATCGTTTGTTATATATAAAGAAGACAATCCGGTTGAAGGTATTTTATATCAATACGACGATTATTACTCCGAGCTAATTTCTATTACTACTTATAAAAACGGGAACCAGGACGGGGAACAAAAATATTTCTCGGATGATGAACCTTTTCGGGTTGAAACATACGATAATGGAGTTTTGTTAAAAGAGGTTACCTTTAGCCAGGGCAAAGAGTATGTTTTAACCTATACCGATTCCGAACCATTTGAAGGCAAAAAATACGATGGCGATGATTATTCCATACAGGAATATAAGAATGGAAAACTTTTATCGACAAAAACCTATACCGATAGCGATTTATCGGTTTTAGAAAGCATGGAAGTATCTGAAGCAGATGAAAAAACTGTTACCAGTTATTTTAGTAACGGGCAGAAGAAAAACGAGATGATTTATAAAGAAGATGAAATGCAAAAGGCTAAATCATACGACTTCAATGGAAAAGAGATTGCAAACTGCACATTTGAATCGGAAATGCCCACATCCGGCACATTAGCCTTGCACTCAACCAACAATGAAACAGACTATGTGTTAATAAAAATTGATAAAAGCAACTACCAGGTTACGGAATATGTCAATGGTAAATCGGCAAGAAAACTCCAATACAGTAAGTCCGACTCAGAAGGTGAGGATATGGACAGATTCCTCAGCTCAATTCTGAACTTGTTTGATGGATATAGTTTTGGCGAATAATCGGAGTTGTATCTGGCTATTGTACGTCATACGGGGCGAATATCTGAAATTAATAATTATGCACAAATTTTATCGACGAAGTAATCCGTTTCCATATTCAACGGATTGCTTCGTCAGTAAACCTTTGTCATCAAAGGAATAGTATACTTGCAGCCTTCTGCATCCAATCAGCAAATGTTTTCTGTTACGCAATGATGGAAAGGGGAGTTGTAAGGCAGTAAAATATGCTGATATAACTTAGTCGGCACTATAAGTAACAGTGATTTTGACAGCGTTTTCTGTTTGTTCAAAGTCAACATAAGTTACTCCGCCATCGTACCCGTATTCATAGCTTAATTTTGTTAAAATGTTTTGGTCGTAAAGTGGAATTACACTTACACTGGGGTTCAAATTACTCATCATCACTTTCTTTTCAGGAATTTCTTTCAGGAGAAAAGCATCTTCGCCAAAAGAGAAGTTATCGTTAACTAATAATTTATGTATTTTCTGAATAGATGTTGAATGAATTTTATATGTTTCAACAAAACTATAACTCTCGGTATCCTGCTGTTCGATTTTGCTGAAGTTAAGTTTTTCCATCCTTAAAATATCATCCAGGGTTGTCTCGATACCTTTAGAAACAGTGTCGGTTTGCTGATCTTCGTTGTATGTTTCCGGTACTTGCAGGGTTGCGGGTTGAACATTACTGGAACTATCATTAACTACTTTGGCATTGGTTTGGTTTTGATTCTTGCATGATACAAAAAGCAGCAGACAAATTCCTGAACAAAATATGAATTTATTTTTCATGTGTTTTTTCATTTCAGTTTCTGTGGATAATCATTAAAAATAAACAAAAGAATGAAAAGATATTCATATTGCCGGAACGAAAATTATCGATTCAATATTATCTGATTTATTTGGGTTAATCAAATTCAGTGCTATTTTCCAGGTTCATTATTTCATGTGGTTTTAAAGATTTAAAAACTACAGAAATTCCAAAAGGGTCGCAAATATCAAATTTTCCTTCAGCAAATCTTATTAACCACTCATCATCTTTATTGTTATAAAACGTTAATTCGGGCAAATCCAGAGGGAATGTTTTTACATCATAACTCAGATATGTTAATTCGGTTTCTTTGATATAATATAATCCGGGATTTTCTTTTAGAGTTTTCGCGATAAAATAAATACCTTTTTCCAAATATTCATTCATATTGGCAACAATCTTTTCGGCCAGTTTTAAAGTATTATCACTGATTTCTTCCACCGCCGACAATACAGATACGGGCACTACACCAGAAAATATAGCACACTCAACAGAAATTTGTAATTCCCAGAAAAACAATCCGTCAGGCGAGTTGTCCGGAATAAATTTTCCGAATTTTGTATCATACGATTTTAATTTTGTATCCATCCTTATAGATTTATTTTAAACATTATGAATTCATGGGATAGCATATGATACAAACATTCCATTGTCCGATTCGTTTTCTTCTGATGTATATGTTATTTAATTGCAATAAATTCATACAGGTTCTCACCTATGCCATTAAGTTTTAAGTCTTTTTTTGTTTCTATAGAATTATTTAGGTACCCTTTTTTAGATGAGCTCGAAACAATAAAACCTGTTCCAAAAATTTTGTTTTTTTCTGGATTTGAATCCCTAACGTAATCCTGAGGTCCGATTACTTGAATTTTCTTGCTTCTTGTTAATGATATTATTGAATCACTAAATTTTAGCCAATCATTCTCCTGTGATTTTGGATTTTTCCCAAAAACATGGCAGGCATTTAATATTAAAGTTCCTCCATCTTCAATTTCATTTACTACTTCCAAAAATGCATCGATTTTTTTTGCCTCGTCATTCTTATGAA
>JAHEEB010000774.1 GCA_024640925.1 Bacteroidota bacterium
TTGTGTATCTTGGTGTTTTGGTGCCGTTGTGGCTTCTGGCTTTCCTTTTCCACCAAGACAAAGGCTCAAAGATACTCTAAGATGGTTTTCCTTTTAGGTTCTTCTTGATACTTTATAGTTAAAACAGTACCCAACCTGGCTGCGTCTTCAGACCTGCCAGCGTTGTTGATGAAGGCATGATTCTTGCTGTGCAGCATAGAAGCTCCTGATTAAAAAATCTTAGGTTATTAAAATAATTTTTACTGAACTATAATTTTTCTCTCATATTGAATCCCATCCTGAATTACTTCAATCAGATACAACCCTTTTGATAAGCCAGATACATTGAGTGTTTCCGACAAGTTTGTTATCTGCCGCTCCAATAGAACCTTGCCCTGAAGGTCAATAATCCGGACAAAATAAGGAGAGTTGATTTCTGTTTTTATATGAATATAATCTCTTGCGGGATTGGGAAAAACATCCAAGATTTTATCAGTTGTTTCATAAGTATTATCGATTAGGCAGGTTTTGATATTATTCCTTGCATACAAAGGATTAAATTTATTTTTTGCCATAATATACCAGGCTGCCGCCGATACACTGCCTGCAGTAACATCTACACCACCAAAACCTCCAATATTCTTTGCTACATATGGAAGAGAATGTGTTACGGTTCCATTTACCTGCTCATCAATAATTAATTTATCTAATTGATTAGCATAAAAGTTACCCCGCGTCTGATCTGCATAATTCGAATAGGCAGTTGCCATATGAGCTGTTCCATCCGGCCATATATTTCTGAATTCACTGGATCCGGTGAAAAAACCATATATGCTGTCGCCAAATTCTTTTCGATACCTGAAACTATATTCCGGAATATTAAGAAGATCTTCTGAGCCTTCACCATAGGCTAAAACACGCCAGCTATACAAATCTAAAGGCAAACCAGTTTTTCCATTGAGTTCACCTTCGATCCAGTTTTTAATTTTTAGCGACAAAGCCTGGTCCGTTGTTTTAAAAAGAGCAAAACAATCGATATTTCCTTCATGATGGCCGTTTTGTTCATGCAGTTGTATATCGCCTTTGCGCCAACCACTCTGAATATAACCCGTTGAATCATCAATTGCTTTGTAATACGATTTCAATAAGATTTCGATACATGTTATTGTGTAAAGGTATTTGTCTTTGCTGCAATAGCTGCCCATGTAATGCCTGTATGCCAAATCAAGCCATACCATATCACCAATCCACCGATCGTTATTTTCAACAGCTTTATTGGAGTTAAAGTATGCGCGCTGATAAAATCCTCTGGCCTGCAAAGTATCCTGAGGTGATACCCGAAAGTAAAAGTTTTGCAGAGTCATATCTGTATTGTTTGTATCGAATCGGCTGGCATAGAAGTCGAGTATTTTCGCTGCCCTGGTGCTGTCGTTCTTGGCGATAAAAGCCATTGCTGCCAGACTGTTGTCGAATGTGTGATAACTATTGTCGCCATCATATGAACCCAATGTGCTCTCATTTGGCGACTGATTCTGCATTTCTTTCAGGTATTCATATACAAGAGGATCCTCTGTATTCATTGAATTGCTTCGGCGTTGGGAAAATCCAATTCCTTCTTTGGTACTATCGGAATCCAAAACATTGCCCTCGTAATAAAAACTTGATTCCAATCCATCAATTCCTTCGCCAATTTCATCTATTAAGATAGTACCCGTTGAAGCAGAATCGGTTGATATGGCAATTTCGAATTTGGCTAGTGTACCAAAAGCATTACCATCTGCGCCACCCCAGCCATAAGTAGTGTTCTGCTGATAAACAACAACCCGGTACCAGAAGTCTGTGAAATAATACAGGCGTAGACTTATCAGAAAAACCCGCCCTGAAACATCGGTAAATTTTAATTCTATGCGACTATCCGTATTTGAACTGGTTGCTTTTATTAAGAAAGTAACCGGGGTTTTTCCGGTATTAAAAGTTATATCTTTCGAGATATTAATCCATGTAAATTTTGGTAAAGTAAAATCGAGTTTTAACCCGTCGTTATGTTGCCCCTGGTAATTGGAAAGTGCTATAAGAACAGTTGGATCATCGGGTTTATTGGTCGACCATAAAGAAACATCATCCCAGTTACAGCCATTTAAGTAAGAATCAGCAGATGGTATAGAAACCCTGTTGATAATACTATCTGCAGCAGATAAGGCTCCAGGCAAATTTTTTACAAAAAATTGCCTGATTGCATGCTCAAGAATCGGATAGTAAATAATGGAATCGCAGCGGTTTGATTCGACAATAACAGATGCATCGTATATTTTCTTTGCTATTTCAAATTTTATCGTATCGGTACTTATCGTTGTATCCTTAAACAAGTTTATCTTTTCTATCGTCGATTTTAGGTATTTGTATCTATATTCAATGCTCGGTTCTAGTTCAGTACCTTCGTTCCAGTCGTTCCATGTTTCAAGATACACCCATTTCAAAGGAAGTGCTCCTGTATAATTAAGAATATAAGACCAGGTAGAATCATAGATTTTCCCATCTTTCCTGTCGATCCATCTGTTATATATACCCCAGGAGCATACAGTGTCATTAAACCCGGCCCAAACTCCACCTGTAGCAAAATCGAGACCCGATGTTGAAGCTATGGTTGGATAATACCAATTGAGGTATTCTTTTCCCCAAATGGAACCGGTAGGATCAAAGCCCTGAACCCATGAATAATATGAATTTGCTAATCCTCTGGCACTTGTATCTATTTCATTCCAAATTACTTTTGGTTTACCTGTTGGAAATATCTCAGATAAAGCAGTATTATAATCTGAAGCACTAGGATAGGAGGGATCGGTATAGTTAAAAACAAAAATTGCCGGAACATCATTATATCTTAAGAAACTTTTTGTCTTTGGAATTATGCTGTTCTTTAAATAGGAAAATTTAGATTTAGATTTTTCCAGATTCGCCATTCCCTGGTCGTCATAACTTATTGAGAAATCGTATCGAAAATTTACCGAGTCGATTGAACGTAGAGTATTTATTGCTGATACCGTCATGTTGCAGGTTATCGAATCATAATCATCCTTGACATTTATCACCATTCCGTCAATACCGCATGACCATGATAACAATACCTGGTAAGTAAGTGCCGACCAGCTATGTGAGCTATACGTTCCTA
>JAHEEB010000775.1 GCA_024640925.1 Bacteroidota bacterium
TAACCAGGGTTTAGCGATATAGGTAGCAAATGTCCAGCATTCATCCTGGTATCTGCCGCTTAACCTTTTTACTACTTTCGTCTTCTTTTTATGCTGATTTGTTTCTATATACCTTGTTTTGCCTGGACGACTTGTTTTTCTCTCTTTTGATTTAATAATGTCTTTCGAGTCAAACTTAATGGAGGATTGAGCAAATAAGCCGGGAGGAATTACAATTATTAAAACAAGGATGAAGAAAAAAAGTAAACGTGTTTTCATAAAAAATATGTTACCTTAATTTATTCATGATGTTTTAACTACTGGTAGAAGTGTTTTTGGTATTATCATTCAAGAGATTTCTCTCACCTTCGGAATATGAAATATGTTCTTTTTTTGGGGAACCTGGATGAATTTATCGAATCGGTTATACATTAACAAAGGAAATAATACCTTTATGGAGAAAAATATTTCATTTTCTCATGAAAAACAGAACAGCATTTCCCAAGGTGTTTTGGGTAGCCAACATTGTTGAAGTTATTGAGCGATTTGCATTTTACGGAATTCACATGGGTTTTGGAATTTATGCAATAAAAAAACTTGGATTTACATTTGATCAACTTGGTACAATCCAAAGCTATTTTCTTGCTGTTGCCTACCTGATTCCTATATTTTCAGGTACCCTGGCGGATAAATATGGCTTTAAAAAAATGCTCATCATCTCCTATCTCGCCTACCTGCCAGCAATCTTATTTTTAATCATTGCAAATACTTTTAACGAGGTAATCCTTACAATGCTCAGCATAGCGTTGGCTGCAGGAATATTTAAACCTCTCATATCAGGTACTGTGCGCTCTGTAACAGATGCATCTAATAAAACCCTCGGATTTGGGATCTTTTATACAATGGTAAATATCGGGGGCACCTTTGGCCCCATTGTAGCGGGTAAACTGAGGGCTATCAGCTGGTATCATTCATATATCCTTGCTGCGATAGGCATTGCATTTATGCTTGTAATCACACTATTTTTTTATAAAGAACCTAAACGCGAACCTTCAAATGTTACATTAGGTAAAAAAATGCTTGAAATTGCTGAAGTTCTTCTAAATCTGCGTTTCTCAGTCTTCTTATTACTGTTGGGGTTGTTTTTTTGGTTGCCATTGTGGTCGTTTTTCAATCTGGGAGTAATTTATATCGATAAATACCTAAATACTACTTATTTGTTCGATCAGATGCACCATATATTCGGATTTGTTACCAGTTTGTTCGGAAACGCTGATGGCGAAGCTTGGAAAATAAATGGTGAAGCTATAGCCAATACCGGATTAATGATTATGATATTCCAGGTTCTTGTTTCAAAGCTTATTGAAAAAAGGGATGCTATTATGAGTTTCTCTATGGGTATGTTTATCGGAGCTATAGGATTTATCCTGATAGGTTACTCATTCATAGGAAATAATTCGTGGGTATTTCTGGGCATCGGTCTTTTTGCCTTTGGTGAAATGATGTCGTCGCCCCGCATACAGGAATATATTATGTGGCTGGCACCGAAAGAAAAAGCCGGAATGTACATGGGCACAAGTTTTCTGGCAACTTTTATTGGGGCATTATTAAGTGGGAAAGTTTATACAAGATTGCTGGGTATTTTGGAAGATCCGACAAAGAAATATCATGCAGAAATTTGTAATATCCTGCATTTACCAACACACAGCATTATACCAAATTATGTCTGGTACATAATGGGTGTGCACCTTTTATTAGGAATGCTCATTATTCTCGGGTATATTAAAGTTTTTGGTGGTTTTAAAGAACAAACTGAATAAAGGAAAGTTAAAACAATCAAATTCAATAATGCTCACAATCAGCTGATTATTGAATAAGTTACATTGTTATTTATTTAAGAATTACTTACAATCTCTATATTAGTATTGAACTACGAGGAAAATCTACCTAAAAGGCTATAATTTTAAGACCGGCAATAACATTGGTGAGAATTTTTAGATCAACTTTGAAATTCAAATTATTTACATAAATTAGAACATAAATTAACACCATTAAAAAATGGAAAGTAATGAAATCGTAAGGGAACAAATCTTCGAGATTATTAAAAACCAAATGAAGGATAATAATCCGCCAGAAACGAATCAGACTTTTAACAGACTAGTTGATCTGGGCTATAGCGAAGACGAAACAAAGAAACTTATTGCAAATTGTTTAGCCGTGGAAATATTTAATATATTGAAACATAAAAAACAGTATGATTTAGCTAGATATATACAAAATTTAAACCTTCTGCCCAAGCTCCCTGAAGAATAAAACCTTTTTGAAATAAAAACCAGATGGGAAATAAATGACAAATCATGTGAAGTCTATTGTTTAGACAATGATGTTTTCTGGGGACATTCCATATTATTATAAATGTTGATCAAAATGAAAAATATAGTTATTCAACTGTGGCTGGATAGAATCTTTAAAATTTAAAAAATGGCTAAATACGACGATGCTTCATGGCATTATGGCGGTAACTTTCCTGATGATTTGCCTGAAATAAATGGGGCTACTCATATCGGAATGTTTTTAACCTGGTTTATAGAAAATGGCTTACTCTCCGAAGAAGTAGCCGAAGATTGCAAAGATGATATCGAACGGATTAAAGACAGGACTTTAACAGGCGCTGAATTTTTAATGAACAACTTCGATGGAAAATTAACGGATGATGATTTAAATGAACTTGGCAATAATTTTGCCATGGCTTATTACGAAGAGGAAACTTCCTTTAGCAATTCTCACTCTGATTATTTAGGAGATTATGCTAAAATTTTCAAAATAAAAGTAGTAAATAATATAATCGATCAGAAAAGTTTATACAGAATCGAAAACTCATGGAAAAACTATGATTTATTAAAACCTTGTATTAATAAAAGGTTTGAAGAATGGAAACAATTCGTCCGTAACTAACTGTTTATTGTATGAGCTACGATTTGGTCATCTGGAAACGTTCTGATAGAACAAGAACTGCTATGTTAAAAGAATGTTACCAGGCAATAATTGAAGATAAAGACCATGCAGCAATGGATTTTTTCGACCAGAATCCTGTATTGGCTGATATAGCAAAAGAATATGGCAAACTTCATACGGATCATTTTGGAGATATTGATGAGTCCTTTCATCT
>JAHEEB010000776.1 GCA_024640925.1 Bacteroidota bacterium
AGTTGATGTTGCTTATGACGCCTATGTAACAATGGATTATACTAAAACACAACAACTTCTTAACTATAATTGTGTAATAATTGGTAGAGGTACAACAAGCGCTGATTTTAGTGGAGCCGATGATATCTGGTGGAGAAAAACAACTGTTCCTGTAATATTGATGAGTAATAATCATGTTGGAACAGGAAAAATGGACTGGTTGCCGGGAACAACAGCTGCTAAGACAGACAATGCTGCCAGACTTAGTGGTCCAATTCAGGGAAAAGTATCAGATCCTTCTGATAATGCTTTCATTGGAGTTGTGGTTCCAGCAAACGATAGTATAATTGATTTTGCCTATAATAATATTGGTCTTGTTACACTTGATTCAGCTGACAGATCATTGGTTAAAGCAAAAGTACTTGTGTCTATGGTAAATGGTCCAACAGGTTATGATATATCTACATCAACCGGTGACACTTTAGCCACCATTGATCTTTCTGACTACAACGAAACTATTCTGATGGCTCGCTGGGCCCCACTTGATACAATGTATAAAGGAAGTACAGCAGTGAATTTTGGCTGGAGAAGTTTTATTACCAGTGGTGATGATCATGATTATAATATTTCTCCTGCAGGAAGAAAGTATGCTTACTATGTGCTTTCACCGGAAATGAACCAGGTATTAATTAATGAAATTCTTGCTCTGGATGCCCTGGAGCCAGCAAATGTAAGTGATGATAATACACTAAGTGCACTAACAGCAAGTGTTGGAACATTTGATCCTGCTTTTGCTCCTGGTGTTACCAAATATACTTTAACTGTTCCAACAGGTACAACTTCAGTTACATTCACTGCTACGGCCAATAATTCTGAAGCTGTTGTTACAGGTGCAGGTGCATTCGCAACCATTCCTGGTACAGATTCAATTGCTGTTAAATCGCAGGCAGGATCTACCGGATACTATGTAATTGTAGTTAAATTTGCAACTATAATTTCCGGTAATATTGTTCCTCCGGGTGAAGGTTTTATCGATGATTATGTTGCTAATGCAGCTGATGGCGATACACTTTATCTGATAAATGATAGTATTTATATTCCTATCAATTCCTTGGTTATTGATAAACATCTTGTAATCCGTGCTGTTAAATATCCAGATCTGCCAACGTTGGATAGTATGCCAATAATCAGAAATGATTATGCAACTGACGTATTCCTAATGGGCGATGGTGGTAATCTGGAACTAATTGGTGTTGATGTCGATGGAAATGAAGGTAGTGCTACAAAGATTATTTCCTTAAGAACCATAAAAGGTAACATGGAAATTTATATTAATCGCTGCCGGTTACACGATGTTACCGGTGATATAATAGGCGGTTCAAAGACCGATACTACTTATGTAAACAACTTCTATATCAGAAATTCGTTCTTGTACAATTCATTAGCACACGGTGCATACATTAAAGACGTATGGGTAAAAGACGGCGTGACCGATTCGAAATATAAATGGGAAGACATAACTTTCTGGAATCTGGGTCAACAACTTGAATGGTTCCAAAACTATTCAACTGCAGCCACACAGACCTATACAATGGATCATATGACAGGTTGGAATCTGGGTACAAATGTTACTTCAGTAAAAGAACTTGTTGGTAACTCTGATGCTATTGGTCATTATAATATAACCTTGTCAAATTCTATCTTTAGTGAACAAGATGCTGCTAATGATCAACCTTCGCTAATGTTCTCTACTAAAAACCCTGAAGGTCAGACCAATGTTATAACATTGAGAAACATTGTTCTTTACAATGTGAACGACCCTGCTCCCCGCGATGGTTCAAATCCTATAACTATTACGAACCAGCTGAGTGATGATCCTCAATTTGCTGATCCGGATAATGAAGACTTTACAATAGGTAATACTGCCTACGAAACAGCTGGTGACGATGGTAGTATAGTTGGTGCTCGCTACTGGAAAGAAGGCTTTGTCGATGACTTCGCTGATGTTAAATCAGGAACAATTGGTACCAAGGTTATAAACAGCGATATAGCTGGTGTATTCCCAAATCCATTTAATTCAGAAATTACTTTCAAATTTAATATGGAACAGGCTGGAATTACCACTATTACTCTTTATGATTTATCTGGTAGAGCTGTTATGGTTGTTAATAATGACCTTAACGCTGGTTCAGAAGTTGTAATTAATACAAGTGAGTTAGCAACTGGTACATATTTGTATAAAGTTCAAACTTTGAATGGTGTAACTTCCGGTAATATTGTTAAAAAATAAGATTACGGAATTTATAATTCTTATAACTAAACAGGATAGGGAAATCCCTATCCTGTTTTTCTCAATGTCTTTTCAAACCATATTTTACTAATTAAACGAATGTACAAAATGAGAAAAGGAATTCTAATCCTTGGGATGATATCAACAGTTTTTGCCTGCAAAAAAACCCATAACAATACAGATATGCCATTACTGCAAAATCCCTGGCAATACGCTCAAAATATAGTTGATAGCATTCAACAACCTGTATTTCCTGATAAAAATTTTGTTATTACCGATTTTGGTGCACAGGGCAACGGAGTTTTTGATTGTACTGAAGCAATAAAACAAGCTATTGAGAAATGTAATTCCGAAGGTGGTGGTAAAGTAATTGTTCCCGAAGGAGTATTTCTGACAGGAGCAATCCATCTGAAGAGTAATGTAAACCTTTACATTTCTGAAGGAGCTACAATTTTGTTCTCTACAGACAAAACAAAATATTTGCCAGTTGTACATACCCGGTTCGAAGGAATGGAATGTATGAATTATTCTCCTTTCATATATGCCTTTAAACAGGAAAATATAGCTGTTACCGGAAAAGGGACAATTAACGGTCAGGGTGAAGTATGGTGGAGCTGGAAAGGAAAATGGGAAGGATCTGTTGGCGAAATATGGAAAGAAGGAATGCCTAATCAGAGCAACGACAACGATACACTTTATAAAATGGTTGAACGAAATACTCCGGTTGAACAAAGGGTGTTTGGCGAGGGCCATTACTTAAGGCCCGATTTTATTGTTACTTATGATTGTAAAAATATTCTTTTAGAGGGTATTAAAATTGTTTCATCTCCTATGTGGATTATCCATCCGGTTTTATCTGAAAATATTATTGTTCGCG
>JAHEEB010000777.1 GCA_024640925.1 Bacteroidota bacterium
TAATGCAGCCTTGGAGGTCCCACCCGTAGCTAGCAAATCGTCGTGTAATAAGATGGTCTCCCCTTGTTCTATAGCATCTTTGTGAATTTCGATGGAATCAGTACCATATTCCAGATTGTAAGTTACTGAAAATTTATCAGAAGGCAATTTTCCTTTTTTGCGAATAGGTACAAAACCTGCACCAAGCTCTGCTGCAAGTGCTCCACCAAGAATAAAACCACGAGATTCAATAGCAACAACTTTTGTTATACCTCGATTTGTATACATATTGGATAGTTCTTCTATCAGATATTTAAAAATCTCTGGTTGTTTGAATGCAGTAGTCAAGTCTTTGAACTGGATGCCTTTTTTAGGGTAGTCGGGCACGTTGCGAATAGCATTTTTTATGTCTTGCAGAGTGATGATTTTTTCCATTGAAGTTCCGTTTTATAGTTCGAATATCAGCAAGATTCTTTAAAAATTCAAATTTATCTATATGAATGTTTTATAACTTTTTGCAGAAAAGCTTTCATTTCTTGTCAATATTGTTGAAAATTGGATAAAAATTGGGGTATGATTCTTAACTATATCTGGATTGCTTTTTTTGTCATTGGTTTTATAGTAGCTCTTATTCGTGTTTGCGGATATTTATTTCAGCATCATTTTCATTGGTTTTCAAATATTATATTTGACTTTACCGACCGCGATGTGTTTGGTTCGTTGGTGAGTTCAATTTTTTCATTAACGGAGTCGAGTGTTAAAATTTCCATATACCTGATTGGTATAATGACTTTTTGGCTTGGAATTATGAAAATAGGGGAGAAGGGAGGTGCTGTAAGAATACTTTCAAAATTAACAGCTCCGTTTTTTTGCCGGATTTTTCCGGAAATACCTCGCAATCACCCGGCTATGGGTAGTATACTCATGAATTTCTGCGCCAATATGCTTGGATTGGATAATGCAGCTACTCCCCTTGGATTAAAGGCGATGAAGGAATTACAAGAGATAAATCCTACACCTGAAAAGGCATCGAATGCACAAATAATGTTTTTGGTACTTAATACCTCTGGTCTTACTCTAATTCCAATGAGTATTCTGGCATACAGGGCATCGGCTGGTTCTACGAATCCGGCTGAAGTGTTCTTACCGATTTTACTTGCAACTTTTTGTGCCTCACTCACGGGATTAATTACAGTTTCTATAGTGCAAAGAATTAACCTTTTCAATAAGGTTGTAATGGCCTATATAGGAGGAATACTATTGATAATTGGTGCTATGTTCTGGTATCTGCACGGACAGGATAAGGAATCGATTGAGAATATTTCAAAATTTGCAGGCAATTTTCTTCTTATATCGGTAATTATGTTCTTTCTTTTTCTGGGAATAAAAAGCAAGCTTAATTTGTATGAAACCTTTATAGAAGGAGCCAAGGAGGGTTTTCAAGTAGCTATTAAAATTATTCCCTATTTGGTAGCAATGCTTGTGGGCATAGGTGTATTCAGAGCTTCAGGTGCTTTCGACTGGCTCATGAGTGGAATAGCTGCCATATTTTCTTTGTTTGGTTTCGATACCCGTTTTGTTGATGCACTTCCCGTTGCATTTATGAAACCTCTGAGCGGAAGTGGAGCGCGTGGTATGATGCTGGAAATATTTAACAACCCTGCTTTTGGACCAGATACTTTTGTTGGTCGTCTGGCATCGGTATTTCAGGGTACTACTGAAACTACATTCTATGTAGTTACTGTATATTATGGAGCAGTTAATATTGCGAAAACACGCTACACAGTAACATGTGGATTAATTGCCGATTTAGCGGGAGTTTTGGCTGCAATATTTATTACATATTGGTTTTTTGGATAAAAAAGCACTATATCTTTATGGAATTTCGATACGTTCTGAATCTCAACTAAAAATAAAATTCATTATATGAAGAAATTAATAATAATTGGCCTGTTCATTCCGGTGTTTTTGTCAGGTCAGAATAGAGCAGAGACCCATATAACTGACGTAATTGTATATCAGCGTGGTGCTAAAATTTCAAATGAAGCTTCTACAACAATAAATGCAGGGAATAACGAGGTTTCCCTTCAAGGTATTCCAACTACTATTGATCCAAATAGTATTCAGGTGAAAATAATTGGCGAAGCCATATTGCTATCGGCAAATTTCAATTCTCGGACGCTTGAGGATACAGATATTCCAAAAAAAACAAAATCTCTGGAAGATTCTTTGGCTTCTGTCGATAAGCAGCTGTCGTGGTTGCAGCATCAAAAATCTATGTTTGAAAGCACAAATGAAGCTCAGGAAAAAATTATTACGGATAACCAGAAATTGGGTACCGGAGAACAGAAAGTCACAGTGGATGAGATAATTCAGTTATCAAAATATTATCAGGAGCGTTTATTTGAAATTAAAGAAAAAATATACAGAATTGACAATGAAATTGTTAATCTTGATAAAAAGAAAGAACGAATTAATGAAAAGCTGAGCGAGTTACAATCTTCTGAGAAGAAAACGGTTGGGGAAATATTGGTAAATCTGAGCTCAAAGAAACTAACTTCGGTTAAAATTATTGTTTCTTATTTATCTTATCAAGCCGGGTGGACACCCATTTACGATGTTAGAGCCGAAGGTGCAAATAAACCGATAAAACTGATTTATAAAGCGAATGTTTTTCAAACAACCGGTTTTAGTTGGGATAAGGTAAAACTTGCCATTTCAACCGGAAATCCTACTACAAACAAGGATCGACCAGAAATGTATCCTTGGTATATAAATTTTTATGTCCCAGTTCAATACGATTATAACCAGGGATTATCATATAAAAAAGCTGAACAACAAGCTCCTATGGCTAATGCTCTTCAACGTTCCATGGCTAATGAATATTCAGAAGACAGACTTGACGAAGCCTCACCTATAGGTTATGCTGTTTCCGAAAGCTCTAATCAAATAGCTGCTGAATATGCCATTGATGCTGAACAAGATATTCCTTCAGACGGAAAATTGCACCTGGTTGCCATGAAAGAATATGACCTGAATAGTAAATATAGTTATCATGCCATTCCAAAGCTTGACCAGGGGACATATCTGCTTGCCAAGGTTGCTGATTATGGTCAGTATAATCTGTTAGCAGGTCAGGCCAACATATTTTTTGACGGAATGTATA
>JAHEEB010000778.1 GCA_024640925.1 Bacteroidota bacterium
CTCTTGTTAAACGGGCAAAAAAAGATTATGTGCTTGTAATCAAAGACAATACACGTCCTAACAGAAACTTAAAGGTTGCCTTCTCCGATAGTCCTTATGGGCCTTGGAAAAACATTTCTGAACCCTATACTGACAAGCTTACCGAGGGACCAACCTTAGTAAAACCGGGTGATTACTGGTTAATCTATTACGACTCGTATGGCGATAAGACTTATAAAGCTGTAAAGACAAAAGATTTTATTAACTTTTCCGATGCAAGTTCTGAAATCAGCATTCCTGAGGGACACAAGCATGGAACGATTTTTAAAGCTAATGAATTTGTTTTAATGAATATTTTAGATGCCAAGGCTAAGAAGGAAGCTAAGGCTGAGGAAAAGAAAGATAACGACTTAAAACAATAGTATGGCTTATCAGGATTTTACTCAAATATCGTCAGGAATGATATAGCACTTCAATAGATGAGACAAATTGAAAATAATAATCATATTTCAGAAAATCAAATTAGTCTTGAGGGACTAATTGATATACCATTGAAAACGCTTGATAAATCTGATAAGGATTACGATAAAAAAAAACTGGAAATTTGTCACACAGGTAAATTCTTAATGTTGCTTAATTCTGGATTTCAAATTACCGAGGTTAGAGAAAAACCTGATTTTATAATCGAATCTTCAAATGCTTTAAAAGTTGGTTTAGAACATGAAATATTAGTTGACACAACCCATAAAAAAGTTGAAGGAAGCTTTTCTGATTTGTTAGAGGTAGTAGAAGATTTATTTAGGGAAAGACACGCTGATACAAAATTGCTTGTTAATATTTATGTCAACACTAAAAAAAAAATTAGCAAACATGAAAAGCCTAAACTGGTTGTGAGACTTTTATCAATGATTGAGGATTCAATTTTTAATAATAGATTTGAAGAAAACGACCTATTACTTAATATTTTCTGGCATAAGCATTCTGGATTACATTTTAATTGCAATACTGGAGCATGGTGGCAGCAGTCATTGCAACCTATCAAAGTTTTAGATTCAATCAATAATAAGGAAACAAAAAGACTTAGTTACATTAGAAATACAGGATTGAAAGAACAATGGTTATTGATTGTAATTGGAAGTTTGAGTCAAAGTTCTTATGAACTTGATTCAAGTTTTGATAATAATTTTAAAGTAGAGAGCGGATTTAATAGAATTTTTATTATGGAAGATTTTAGATCGAGATTATTTGAGATACAATAACCAACAAATGGCTTAAATTTTATAAACGAAACAAATAAAGTAGAATATATTTCAGAAATAATAACAATCATTGAAGAATTGGATTTCATAATTAAATCCATTGAAACCAAAAATTATAAATCATGAAATTCCTCCTCACACATATTATCTTAGCCTTAACTTTTTCCTTCTCTCAATTTTCATACTCCCAGGACTCTGTCTATTACTCCGGTACTACCCTCTCAAATGTCGATTATCATCATGGGCAATTACCACTGGCTAAAGGGGTACATAACATACAGGTAATGCGGGCAAACCGCGAAAATCCGCAAATGGCCGATGGTTATGGCTGGACATATAACCATGCCCCAATGCTTGCATACTGGAATAATACTTTCTTCCTTGAATATTTGAGCGACTCCGTTGGCGAACATGTTCCACCCAGTCAGACCTTGTTGGTTACTTCAAAAGATGGTTATTCCTGGTCGAAACCTGTAGTGGTATTTCCACCCTATAAAATACCCGATGGCACCACGAAAGAAGGCACAGAAGGCATCGCTAAAAACCTTACTGCTACAATGCACCAGCGTATGGGTTTTTACGTATCAAAAGATAAGCGCTTGCTGGTTTTAGCATATTATGGTATAAGTTTAAACGAGAAGGACAGTCCGAATGATGGGAAAGGCATTGGCCGTGTGGTGCGTGAAATTTATAAAGATGGCAGTTTCGGCCCTATCTGTTTTATACACTATAATAAAAAATGGGGTGCCGCCAATACAAACTATCCGTTTTATTCGAAAAGCAGAGACAAGGGCCTTGTTGCAGCCTGCAACGAACTAATGTCAAATCCGCTCATGGTGCAACAATGGAACGAAGAATCAGACAGAGATGACCCATTAATACCCCAGACTAAAGAATACAAGGCTTTTAACTTTTATCACCTGCCCGATGGCAGAGTGGTTGGGCTATGGAAAAACGCTCTCTATGAGATTAGCTCCAATGGTGGGAAAACATGGAAAAATGTTCGTCGGGCACCGGGATTTGTAAATGCCAATGCTAAAATATGGGGACAAAAAACATCGGATGGAAAATTTGCCACAGTTTACAACCCTTCTGAATTCCGATGGCCATTAGCTGTATCGGTAAGCGATAATGGACTGGAATATAAAAATCTTTTATTAGTAAACGGCGAAATTTCTACCATGCGCTATGGTGGAAACTATAAATCGTACGGGCCACAATATGTCCGCGGAATCATTGACGGTAATGGTATTCCGCCCGATGGCAATATGTGGGTTACCTATAGCATGAACAAAGAAGATATCTGGATTTCGAAAATACCTGTTCCTATTCAGGAATCTCAGGAAACCCATGTTGATGATATTTTCAATTCCTTGCCAGAGGGGCACGAACTCGATAACTGGAATATTTTCAGTCCTGTCTGGGCGCCTGTAAAAATCGAATCCTTTGAAAATGAAAAATACCTCGTTCTTCGTGATAAAGATCCCTTCGATTATGCAAAAGCAGAGCGACTAATCCCCGAAAGCAAAAAAGTATCTGTTGAATTCACAATTATTCCGGCACAGAACAATTGCGGAATACTACATATCGAATTTCAGGACCAACAGGGCATGCCTGCCATACGTCTCGTTTTCGATGCTGACAGCCTGTTTAAGGCAAAGGCCGGGTACAGAATGTCAACTATCACTGCTTATGAACCTAAAAAGGAATACACGATAAAAGTGCAAATGGATGCCACCACACGCTTTTATAATGTTTATATAAACGGGGAAAAGAAGGCAACCCGCTTGTTTTTTGCTCCTGTGCATTCAATAGAAAGGGTAATGTTCAGGACTGGCGAAGTACGCCGGTTTCCTAATGCTGATACATCCACGGACCAGGATTTTGATGTAAAAAATCCCGGAG
>JAHEEB010000779.1 GCA_024640925.1 Bacteroidota bacterium
AAAATAAAGGTATTCAACGCTTGCTTGATGCTGTTTGTGCCTTACTCCCAAGTCCACTTGATATTCAAGAAGTTAAAGGGATTAATCCTAATAATGATCAGGAAATTACACGTAAACCAGATCCCAAAGAACCATTATCTGCACTAGCTTTTAAAATAGCTACAGATCCATTTGTAGGGCGATTGGTTTTCCTTCGTATATATTCTGGAACTCTTAATGCCGGCGATACTGTATTTAATCCTCGTACTGGTAAAAAGGAAAGGATTAACAGATTATATCAGATGCATGCCAACAAACAAAATCCACGTGATTTTATTGAAGCTGGTGATATTTGTGCTGGGGTTGGGTTTAAAGATTTAATTACAGGGGATACACTTTGTGACGCAAAACATCCAATTTCTCTTGAATCAATGACTTTCCCCGATCCGGTTATTGCCATTGCTATAGAACCTAAAACAAAAGCTGATGTAGATAAGTTGGGAATATCTTTATCTAAGTTAGCGGAAGAAGATCCTACTTTTAGAATTAATACAGATGAAGATTCAGGCCAAACTATTATTAGAGGTATGGGTGAATTACATCTCGAAATTATACTTGATCGTTTAAAAAGGGAATTTAAAGTTGAATGTAATGTTGGTGCTCCTCAGGTTGCATACAAAGAAGCAATTATTTCAAGTATAAATCATCGTGAAGTATTTAAGAAACAATCTGGTGGTAGAGGTAAATTCGCGGATATTTCTGTTGAAATAGGACCTTCAGATGAAGGAGTAAAAGGATTACAATTTATTGACAAAATTAAAGGCGGGAATATACCTCGCGAATATATACCATCTGTTGAAAAAGGATTTAAAGAAGCAATGAGAAATGGTGTACTAGCCGGATTCCCATTGGAATCTTTAAAAGTTACATTATTAGATGGTTCTTACCATGCTGTAGACTCCGATTCATTATCTTTTGAAATTTGTGCAAAGCAGGCTTTCAGGCATGCAATGGCCAAAGCAAAATCTGTGTTGATGGAACCGATAATGTCTACAGAAGTAGTGACTCCTGAAGAATATATGGGAGATGTAATTGCAGACTTTAATCGACGTCGTGGTCAGGTAGAAGGTATGGAAAGTAAAGCAGGAGCCAGGGTGATAAAAGCAAGAGTTCCTCTTTCAGAAAGATTTGGATATGTTACTGTACTTCGTACACTAACCTCAGGAAGAGCAACATCAACAATGGAGTTTTCTCATTATGATGTGGTACCTGACAATATAGCCAAAGAAGTAATTGAAACTATAAAAGGTAAAAAAGTATAATATATATTTGGTTTTAGAATGAGCCAGAAAATTAGAATAAAATTAAAATCGTACGATCATAATTTGGTAGATAAATCTGCTGAAAAAATCGTCAAGACTGTAAAAACTACAGGCGCTGTGGTTAGTGGTCCGATTCCACTTCCAACACATAAAAGAGTGTTTACTGTATTGCGTTCGACTTTTGTGAATAAAAAATCGAGAGAACAATTTCAGTTATCATCTTACAAACGTCTGCTGGACATTTACAGCTCAACACCGAAAACAATCGATGCATTGATGAAACTTGAATTACCAAGTGGTGTTGAAGTAGAAATTAAAGTGTGAACGAAGTAAAAAGCTTTATAAAATGCCTGGATTAATAGGAAAAAAAGTAGGAATGACTTCGATTTTCGATGATAATGGTAATAACATACCATGTACGGTAATTGAAGTTGGACCATGTGTAGTTACGCAGATTAAGACTATCGAAACTGATGGTTATAATGCGGTGCAAATGGCTTTTGAAGAAAAAAAGGAAAAAAGTTCCAACAAAGCAATGGTTGGGCACTTTAAAAAAGCTGGAACTACACCTAAGAGAAAAGTAGTCGAGTTAAAAGGTTTCGTTAAAGAATGGAAACCAGGCGATATTATCACTGTCGATTACTTTAAAGATGATGTATGGCTTGATGTTAGAGCCAACTCAAAAGGTAAGGGTTTTCAGGGTGTTGTAAAACGGCACGGGTTCTTTGGTGTTGGTGGTACAACTCACGGACAACATAACAGGTTACGTGCACCAGGTTCTCTTGGGGCTTCATCTTTTCCTTCAAGGGTTTTTAAAGGAATGAGAATGGCTGGCCAGACTGGTAATAAAGCTGTAAAGGTCCTTAATCTGAAAGTTGTAAAAATAATCTCAGAACAAAACGTGTTGATGTTAAAAGGTTCTGTTCCGGGTGCTAATGGATCGTATGTAATAATTGAAAAATAATGGAACTAGCAGTATTAAATACGGCAGGAAAAGATACAGGCAAAAAAGTTCATCTGGAAGATACCTATTTTGGGATTGAACCTAATGATCATGCTATATATCTTGATGTGAAGCAATATCTTGCTAATAAAAGACAAGGTACTCACAAATCGAAAGAAAGAGGTGAAGTTGCGAAAAGTACCCGTAAGATTAAACGTCAGAAAGGTACTGGTGGAGCACGTGCCGGTAGTTTAAAGTCACCAGTTTTCAGAGGTGGTGGACGTATTTTTGGACCAAAACCAAGAGATTACAGCTTTAAATTAAACAAAAAAGTAAAGCAACTTGCACGTAAATCTGCTTTGTCATATAAAGCTAAAGAGCTGGCAATTATGGTTGTTGAGGACTTTTCATTTGAAGCTCCTAAAACTAAGGAATTTGCATCAGTTCTTAATAACCTGAAAATTAGCGATAAAAAATCACTGATGGTGCTGAACGAACCAAATAATAATATATATTTGTCGTCTCGAAATTTGCAAGGAACCAAGGTTGTAAGTGTTTCAGAATTAAATACTTACGATATTATGAATTGCGCAAACCTTGTGTTTATCGAGAGTTCATTAAGTGAATTACAAAAACAGGATTAATCTGAAGAACATTAAATAAAATGGATATCTTACTGAAGCCCATAGTAACAGAAAAGTTGACTGCTCAAGGCGATAAGCTGAATAAGTTTGGCTTTGTTGTCGATAGACAAGCAAACAAAATACAGATTAAAAAAGCAGTTGAAGAAATGTACGGGGTAAAAGTTGAATCGGTAAACACCATAAGGTATGCCGGTAAAAATAAAAGTCGCTATACACGTACTGGTATGGTTAAAGGAACAAAAAATTCCTTTAAG
>JAHEEB010000780.1 GCA_024640925.1 Bacteroidota bacterium
ACATCATGGAAAGAGAGTTTTGAACCCTATTTCTTTACTTTCGACAATAAAATGTTATATGTTTCCTCAAATATAGGGAGAGATAAAAACGAGATAGTCATATTTGATCCAAAATCACAAACCGAAACACAGGTACTTTTTAAAAATCCTGACGTTGATATTTCCGGACTAAATTTTTCAAGAAAAAGAAAAGTACTTACTTCAGCCACCTATTTTACAGACAAAAGACAAATTCATTTTTTTGATGATGTTACCAAAGACATTTATGAAAATCTCCAGGAAAAACTGGATGGTTATGAGGTAGTCATATCTGCATACAATAAAGATGAAGACATGATGATTGTTAGAACATACAGTGATCGGTCGAGAGGTTCATACTATTTGTATAATGTAACAAAAGATAAATTAAGTAAGATTGCCGATATAAGTCCGTGGCTTTTAGAAGATCAGCTGGCAGAAATGAAACCAGTTCAGTTTTTAAGTCGTGATAGTCTGACTTTACACGGATACCTCACATTACCAAAAGGCAGAAAGGCAAAAAATTTACCTGTGGTTATCAATCCTCATGGAGGGCCATGGGTTCGCGATTATTGGGGTTTCAATCCCGAAGTTCAATTCCTTGCAAATCGCGGTTATGCTGTTTTCCAGATAAATTATAGAGGCTCAACAGGCTATGGCAAGGAATTTTGGCTTAAAGCTGTTAAACAGTGGGGTAAAGATATGCAGAATGATATTACTGATGGTGTTAATTGGCTTATTCAGGAAGGAATTGCCGATAAAAATAAAGTTGCAATTTATGGCGGTAGCTATGGTGGATATGCAACTCTCTCCGGGCTTACCTTTACACCAGATGTTTATGCATGTGGCGTAGATTATGTTGGAGTTTCAAACCTCTTCACATTTATGAATACGATACCGCCTTATTGGGAACCTATGCGCCCAATGCTTTATGAATTAGTGGGTGATCCTGTTAAAGACAGCGCTTTACTGGCCGAATCATCTCCAGTACTGCATGTCGATAAAATAAAAGTTCCTCTTTTTATTGCCCAGGGAGCTAATGATCCCCGGGTTAATAAAGCTGAATCAGATCAAATGGTAAAAGCCTTAAAAGATAGAGGAATTGTTGTTGAATATATGGTAAAGGACAATGAAGGCCATGGTTTTCATAATGAAGAAAACCGTTTTGATTTTTACAGATCAATGGAAAGCTTTCTTGCGACTCATATAGGAGACTCACTTCAGGAAAAATAACAGTAACGAAAAATTCAGGAATCGAGTTCCCTTGTAATAGATATCGCAGCAATTGTTCCATCGGCAATTGCTGTGGTTATCTGCCTGTATTTTTTACTACTTACATCTCCAACCGCATATACCCCATCAATATTTGTATGTTTGTCTTCATCTGTTTTAATATATCCCCAGTTATCTAGTTCAATATTTTCGGAAGATAATAAACTCAGGTTTGGTTTTAATCCAATAAAAATGAAAACGCCATCTGATATGAATTTCTTTTTCTCCTTGGTTTTTATGTCTTCTACTTCAGTTACAATTTTATCATCGACTTTTTTAAACTCTCGGGGTTCATGTTCAAAAAAGAATTCAATTTTCTTGTTGGCAAAAGCCCGTTCCTGGGCTTGTTTATTTGCCTGAAGCTTTTCAAATTGATGAATTATTGTAACCTTACGGGCAAACTTAGTGATAAAATCGGCTTCTTCGATAGCTGAGTTCCCCCCACCAATAACAATTACATCTTTATCAACAAAATATTTGGCATCGCAAGTTGCACAGTATGAAATTCCATTGCCTTTTAGCTCCTTTTCCCCTGGAATACCAATCAGGTTAGGCGATGTACCCGTTGCAACAATAATTTTTTTTGCCTTTATGGTCTCATATTCATCAAGAATTATTTCTTTCTTTTTCAAATCAACCTTAGTAACATCAACAGCAACTTTATATGAGGTACCGCACTGTTTGGTCTGCTCGCTCATAAAATGGGAAAGCATATAACCTGGTTGAGGCTCAATAAATCCGGGATAGTTAGATACCATATGAGTTGTTGACACATTTCCTCCTGGCAATCCAACATCAATAAGAACTGTATTTATCTTTGCCTGGCATAAATATAAACCTGCAGTTAAACCACCAGGGCCTCCTCCAAGAATTGCAACATCATAATCGCTGGTCTCTGGTTGAATTTTACTTTTGATTTCTTTCACTTTTTCCTTACCAACCAGAACCTTCATGCTTTCGAAAAGCTCATAACGCCTGATACCGCCACTCAAACGGAGACCTACCTCCTGCCCGTCTTCGAAAAAAAGGACAGTTGGCGATGACTTAACTCCTAACCTTTCTGCCAAATCTCTGTTCTGCTGACGAAATATCTTATAAAAGACTGCATCCTGTGAAAATAAACCAGCGATACTCTCAAACTTTGGGGCTAAAGCTTCGCAAGGAGGACACTCAGTAGAATAAAAATCAATTACTACTTTGCTCCCTTTCAATACGAACTGATCAAAATCAGCCGAACTAATTTCTTTCATAAATACTTGATTTTAAAATTTATAAACCTGATGCTACGAACCAAAATAATGAGAAATACCTAATTCCAGAAGTTCCCTGACAGGTCTGCAATCTGCCGAATTTAAATTTCCTGTTTTGTTTTTAGCAACTGATGCGCACCCACCACCACAAGCCAGCTGAAGTTCACAATTTTTGCATTCGGTAATAGAAAGCACATCGCGATTTTCCCATTGGTCAACAGATTCTTTATTTAGGGATACGAAAGGATAAAATGTTCCTAATTCTTCTCCTGGTTTACCAATGGTTGCTGTGCACGAATAAATTTTACCAGTATAATCAAAAGCCCATTCCGTTTTAGTTCCCGGACAAGAATCAAATAGTGGATCGGGTAACATTCCTTCTTGGAATAAAAATTTAGAAATACTGAACGAAGGTTTATGAAATTCAACAATATAAGGGAATTTTTTTATCTGTTCGTAAATGTCTTTATACATTTCTATGCGCGAATAAAGCTTGTTTGCCTGGCTCTGACAATGATGAAGCTCATAATTCCTGCCAACCTGTGTTTTAAATAGTTTCGAAGAAGTCCATCCTTTACTGATCGCAAAAGATGGACTTCTT
>JAHEEB010000781.1 GCA_024640925.1 Bacteroidota bacterium
TTGCTAGCATACTTATACCTTGCATTCAGCTTAATAATATTTTTTTGCCACCAAAAAATGGTTCATTGATATCTTTAGGTGGGCGGTTCATTACGTTTTTTTCTTCTTTCTCTGCCTCAAAAATAATTGAACATGCAGGGTCGATTATAAGCTCAAGAAATACAATATGAACCGGCCATAAGATTAATGGCAGGTTTGAGAAAAATACAGGGAATAGAGATAATCCGGCAATTGGTACGTGAATAGCAAAAATGTATCCAAGTGCTTTCTGAAGATTATCAAAAATACGCCTTCCCATCTTAACTGCGCCTACAATTGATGAGAAATTATCGTCCATCAACACCAGAGATGATGCTTCACGGGCTACATCTGTTCCTTTTTCACCCATAGCTATACCAATATTTGCAGCTTTGAGAGCGGGGGCATCGTTCACACCGTCACCAGTCATGGCAACTATCTCATTGTTTCTTTTCAGAGCATTTACTATTTTCAATTTCTGTTCAGGAATAACCCTGGCAAAAACGTTGATGTCTTTAATTTTTGAAGAAAGATCTTCTTCTGACAAAACATTCAGTTCCTGACCTGTAATGCAGTTGTTATGATTTTTTAAGCCAATATCTTTTGCTATGTTTTTTGCTGTAACCGGGTAATCACCGGTAATCATGATAACCCGGATCCCAGCTTTGTAACATTCAGAAACTGCAATTTTAACATTACTTCGTATGGGGTCAGATAAGCCAATTAAACCAACAAACTCAAATTTAAAATCGTGTTGGATTTCTGGCAACTCTTTAGAAACAATGTTTGACTTAGCAACACCAAGTACCCTTAGTCCAAGAGAAGCCAATTCTTCTACGGCTGTTGAGAGTTTTGCAACATCATCATCACTCAGGTGACATAAATCGAAAATAGCCTCAGGTGCACCTTTTGTAGCAATAACCTTATTTTTTGCACCTGTAAATGAAAAAACCCTCGACATGGCAAGTAACTCACGAGAAAGCGGATATTCCTTTATCATTTGCCAATCGTGATGGATGTGTTCAGTCCCAGCCAAATAGTTATCACCCATAGAAATTATTGCTTTTTCCATAGGATCGTAAGGGTTTGTCTGACTTGACAATACGCCATATTCAATGATTTGATGAAATGGTTCGGGAAAGTCTGAATCGGGTAAAACCGCAAAAAATTCGTTCCCATTGAAAAGCCGGGTCACAGTCATTTTATTTTCGGTTAGTGTACCTGTTTTATCAGTACACAAAACAGTTGCTGAACCAAGAGTTTCAACAGCAGAAGGCTTACGGGTGAGAACATTTTTCTTTGACATACGCCATGCGCCAAGAGCAAGAAACACTGTAAGCACAACAGGAAATTCTTCCGGAAGCATAGCCATTGCCAGGGTAATACCAGCAAGAAATCCATTCAACAGGTCACCCCGTGTCAGATAATAAACTACAACTACAAGCACACACAGGATAATACCAATAATTGCCAATCGCTTAATAAGCACACCCATTTCTTTATTAAGCTTGGTTGGTTCTTCTTTTACCGATTCCAGTGCTTTTCCTATTTTACCTATTTCTGTATTTGTGCCAGTAGCAGTAACCAGGACAATACCACTTCCCTGGACAATCATTGAGCCGGAGTATACATAGGGCAAATCGTCACCTCCCGGGGTCACTATTTTGTCAGCTCCAGACCATTCCCTTTTTCCTACAGGAACTGACTCCCCGGTTAAAAGAGACTCGTCAGCCTTTAAATTTATGGAGTATAGGACTTTTGCATCAGCAGGCACCCGATCTCCTTCCTGAAGTATAACAATGTCGTCTGTAACAACCTCGCGACCGGCAATTCTTCGTTCTACACCTTCGCGAATAACTAATGCCCTTGGGCTGGCAAGATCCTTTAATGCATCAAGGGCCCGTTCGGTCTTTCGTTCCTGGTAAAACTCAATGCCCATTATCACAAAAACAAAACCAAGAAGCATAAGTCCTTCAGTAATATCACCAAGTATAAGATACAAGGAGCCGCAAGCTACCAGAAGCAAAAACATAGGCTCTTTAACCACATTAAAAGCCATGTGGAGAATACCTTTAGGTTTGGAAGAAGGCAATTCGTTGTACCCTTCACTTTCTATTTTTGTCTTTACCTGTTGTTCTGTAAGACCTTGGTAATTTGTTAAGTTTCCCTCGAATTTCATGCTTGTTATTATTAAATGGTTAGAAACATCTAACTATGTAAATAAAAATTAAATGGTATATATTTTCTCAAAAAGACTTATAAATGTCTTTATCTCTTTTTCGCTAAGTTTCTTTATTATCAATTCAGCAATAGTTCTGTGGGCGTAATCATGCATCTGGTTAATAAGTCTTCCTTTTTCAGTAAGATGGAGGTGTGAGCTACGTCTGTCTTCGTCCGATTGTACCTTAATAACATATTGCTTTTCCATTAGTTTATCAACGGCGACAGTAACCGTAGGCTTTTTAAGCTTAAGTGCAACAGCAAGTTCAGTAATGTTCGGATTAACCAGATTATTGATTGTTTCCAAATAATGCATTTGGGTTAGGGTAAGATCACTGAAGTTAAATTGCTCTCTGGCCGCTTCCTCCATCAAACCCATTTCCATGGATAATTTCGCAATAATCTCTACCAAATTTTTCATTCAACAAATTTAGTTAGTATATTCTAACTAAAAAGAAAAAATTGACTATTTTCAATTTATTTTCTGTAGATATTTTCTATTTTTAGACATTCAAAATTTCTGGCATGGAATGAATTCTTCGTCTTAATTTACTGAAATAAATTTTGCCATTAGTCCATATTATAACTAAAGACGAAGCTTAACGCAAAATAAAGCAGGCAAACAATTGATTAAAAGATTTCATGCAGACAATTTAATTTTCAATCATTTTTTGAGTAATGGGAACTATCCAAAATCCACAATTAGATCTTGCATTCGATTACGTTCAGTACACGAATAAAAATCTTTTTCTCACTGGGAAAGCAGGAACCGGCAAAACCACTTTTTTGCATAACCTGCGCGAAAGAACATTTAAACGAATGATTGTTGTTGCGCCAACAGGCGTAGCTGCTATCAATGCCGGAGGTGTAACTATTCATTCCTTCTTTCAGATGCCCTTT
>JAHEEB010000782.1 GCA_024640925.1 Bacteroidota bacterium
ATGTTTCAGATGTGCAATCGGCAGAATATCCCTATCATGTGGCTGAAGGAATTTTTATGCGCAAGGATATTGCGGATACCATTCAAAAGATGATCCTTAATTCACAGATTGAAAATCCCGGGAAATATTGTTACAGCGATCTCGGGTTTTATTTTATGTATAAAATTGTAGAAGCTCTTACAGGCAAGCCTATTGATGAGTATGTCGATTCTGTCTTTTATAAATCAATGGGAGCATATACTTTATGTTATAAGCCACTGGAACGTTTCGACAAAAGTCGTATTGTCCCTACCGAAAATGATCTAGTATTCAGAAGGCAGATTATTCACGGATATGTACACGATCCGGCTGCAGCTATGTTGGGCGGGGTATGTGGTCATGCTGGATTGTTTGGCACAGCAAATGATTTGGCAAAAGTAATGCAGATGTACCTGAACGGAGGAACATATGGTGGAAAAGATTATTTGAGCGAAAAATTAGTCGAAAAATATACAAGTTGTTATGATTGCAAGAATGGGAACCGACGCGGTTTAGGTTTTGATAAACCAGATCCTGATCCGGCTGCATCAGGTGCCCCTTTTATTGGTATTTCTCTGAAAAGTTTTGGACATACTGGTTTTACAGGTACTATGGCCTGGGCCGATCCGGAAACAGGTATTGTTTATATTTTCTTATCAAACCGGGTTTTCCCCGATGCCATGAACAACCAGTTAGTTACCATGAACGTGCGCACCCGCGTGCAAAAGGCGATTTACGATGCCATGCTGACCCAGAATTGACGCTTTCTATACCGTCATTGCGAGACAGAAAACTTGTGCTGATTGGATATAGACTGATGAAGCAATCTTTTGATAGATGATCTTAAATAATTTTGAAACCTACACTTGGTTTGTGTCCTCACGAACCAAACCATTTCATTAAGACATGCAGCGGATTTTCCTGTTTTATTGAATTTGGGATAAATCTATAAAAGCAGATTTCGGTTCATTTTTGTAATTAATTTCAATTTTTATTCTTCTGGCCTTAAAAATTCCCGCTTAATACTCAAAAAAAGTGAAAAAAATCTCAAACAACCTTCATTTTTTATTTCCGGATTAAAATAAAAATATGTTATTTTACACCACCATTTGAATCTGCCCTTTTTTTATTGGATTATAACTTATAACCCTATCTTTCTTTAATAACAAGGTAGGAAAATTATGTTTTTTCTATTGAAGAAGAGATTTTATTATTTTAATTTTTATAATTGTTGAAATGAATAACCAGGATAAGATCAATGAACTGATTAAAAAGCGGGAGCAAGCTAAGCAGGGAGGAGGCCTTAAGCGTGTTGAAGCACAGCATAAGAAAGGTAAATTAACTGCCCGTGAGCGTGTAGAAATTCTTTTAGATGAGGGGAGTTTTGAAGAGTACGATATGTTTGTAACCCACCGTTGTACCGATTTCGATTTGCAGAATCAACAGTTTTTAGGAGATGGTGTAATAACTGGCCATGGTACTATCGATGGGAGATTAGTATATGTGTTTTCGCAGGATTTTACAGTATTTGGAGGTTCTTTATCTGAAACTTTTGCAGAGAAAATATGCAAGATAATGGATATGGCTGCAAAAAATGGAGCCCCAGTTATTGGAATCAACGATTCGGGTGGTGCCCGTATTCAGGAAGGTGTAAATAGTCTGGCTGGTTATGCCAATATCTTTCAGCGTAATATTATGGCGTCGGGAGTTATTCCCCAGATTTCTGCAATTTTTGGACCATGTGCTGGTGGGGCAGTTTATTCCCCGGCTCTTACCGATTTTAACATTATGGTTAAAGATACAAGCTATATGTTTGTAACCGGCCCAAAAGTTGTAAAGACAGTAACAGGCGAGGAAGTAACAACAGAACAACTTGGAGGAGCTTCAGTACATGCCTCAAAATCGGGTGTAGCTCATTTTGTTTCAAACACCGAAGAAGAAGGGTTACAAATTATAAGAAAACTTTTGAGCTTCCTTCCACAGAATAACCTCGAAGATCCACCCGTTTATCCTAATGTCGATCCGATAAACAGACTGGATGATTCATTGAATGAGATTATTCCGGAAAATCCAAATAAACCATATGATGTAAAAGATGTAATTCGTACAATTATTGATAATAACGAATACTTGGAAGTTCAACGCGATTACGCAGCAAATATAGTAACCCTTTTTGCCCGGTTAAACGGACAGTCTGTGGGAGTAGTTGCTAATCAGCCAAACTACCTGGCAGGTGTACTTGATTGTAATGCTTCACGTAAGGCCGCAAGGTTTGTTCGTTTTTGCGATGCTTTTAATATTCCTATCCTTACACTTGTTGATGTACCAGGATTTTTACCAGGCACATCGCAGGAATATGGCGGTATTATTATACATGGGGCAAAACTTCTTTTTGCATACGGCGAGGCTACAGTACCTAAGGTTACTGTCATTCTTCGTAAAGCATATGGCGGTGCATACGATGTTATGAGTTCAAAACATTTACGTGGCGATTTAAACTATGCGTGGCCCACAGCCGAAATAGCTGTTATGGGTGGAAAAGGTGCCGTTGAAATATTATTAGGAAACGAAATAGCAAAAATTACCGAGGAAAATGAGCGCGATGAGTTTATAAAAGTAAAAGAAGCTGAATACAGACAAAAGTTTGCCAATCCATATGTGGCTGCTAAGTACGGTTATATCGACGATGTAATTGAGCCTCGTAATACACGTTTTCGTGTTATCAGGGCATTCCAAAGCCTTGCTACTAAAAAAGTACTGAACCCGCCAAAGAAACATTCTAATTTACCATTATGATACTGAATATGATTTTTCAGGCTCAGGCACCAATTCAAAAAAGCGTTGAAGCTACTTCTAACAGTTCGCTTTATCTTTTCCTTGCCATTGTTGCTGTTTGTATTATTCTGTTTATTTATTTTCTCAGGCGAACAGATCGGCTGGTAGAAGTAGATCCGAATCTAATGCCTGAAGGAGTTTTAAAATCTGATAAAATAAAAGATTTGCACGGCGAAGAAGCTGCAGCCATTGCTTTAGCAATACATTTATATAAAAGTCAACTCCACGATATGGAGAGTTTTACAATAACTCTTCGAAAAGTTTCGAGAATGTACTCGCCATGGA
>JAHEEB010000783.1 GCA_024640925.1 Bacteroidota bacterium
GGGAAAAATTGAAACCAACAAGCCCAAAACTCTCATTTTAATCATCAACCCTGAAAATTTAAAATTATGTGCATAAAAAAAAGGCTGCCTTTTTGGACAGCCTCTTTTAAAAATAAAAAAGTTTTTAACTTATATCAGAAACGTTCTATTTCCAGGATATTATCGATATCGGCATAATTTCTGGCTTAATAATATATAATAGCTTTATTTATTACAAGTTAAAAACTTTTTTATTATTTATTGCTCGCGGTTACAACCGACCAACGGGAGCTCAGCGAAGCTAAACCGCGAGCTGCGTGGGGAGTATTAATATGTAAAATCAGTTTTATTACATTCACATTTTGACTTATCATCGATTAATTCTAATGAAACATCATCAATAAGATAGTAAGCCCCATGTATTGTTGTAGAGTATGGTGATTTTTCAAATACATCATTTACTTTTATCCAGGTTAGATCTATATCGCTTTGAAAATTGCCAATTATAATATACTTTTCATTTCCTTTGGCTTTATAAATACCTTTGATATTTGTCCATCCTGCTTTGGAGTCCAAAAAAGTGCTATCATGTTTAAACTGGGGGTCAAGTTTTAATTCTTTGTTGGATATTCTATTTATTTTTCTCCTGGAAAAATAGACATCTACCTGACTGATTGCTATTCTGGAATATTCAGATAATGAAACATAATATGAAATACAATACAGACTATCTTTCTTTAACTCTTCTTTTAGTTTTGTTGCTATGTACTCTCTAGACCAACCGAATCTTTTGCCATATTGACGACTAGCTGCAATAATGCCAACATATCCAGAACCTTCTTTTGGTTCTTCTTTCCCAGCAAAATTTTTTGGAATATCAGCATCTCCTCGACTACATTTATTGTAGTAATCTGGAGTACCATTTGTTGGACAATACCAATAAGGCAAAAAGTTTTTCTTTGAAAGATATGAATATGGACAATGATCATAGATTTCAAACCCAGGATTTAAGATTAAATTCTGTCCTATTAACCCCATTGGCAAAAAACTTAGAATAATACTAATTAATTTCATTTCAAAAAATGCTAATCAACTCCAAAAAAAGTTTTTCTCCACCAAGGATTATTTTCTGTTCCATATTTACGATATATTTTGCAACGATTAAAACATACTAGTCTTGGTCCACTTGAAGAGAGAGAAAAAACACTAATTGAATAATTGGTATTCTGATAAACAATTTCAACTTTTCCATCTGCATTTATATCAAGCAACTGACTTGATAAATAAGAGTTTAGTAAAGATATCGTTGTAATTGTAGCAGTGGTCAAATTATCGCTTAGATTATAAAATCCTGTTGGATCGCAAAATTCCGGTTTACTATCACCATCAAAATCAGCAACCCTTATTTCACTGGCACTAATTGAACCTGAGTAATAACCAGTTTTGGTAAATCCTGCTCCATTTGATATCCATAGTGTTGTATAATCATCTTCACAAAATAAAACATCAGACTTTCCATCAGCATTAAAATCACCAGGATAGAACCTGATTGTTTCATTTGCAGGATATTTAGTAGATTCTTGAAATGTAAAATAACCAGATGTTTCGTTGAAATAATAAAGTTGATAGAAATTATAATAAGTAGTACCTTCTAATCCATAATAAACTCTTATGAAATCCATTCTTCCATCTCCATTAAAATCACCGAAATAAAAGGTTCCATTCTCTCCATTATCTGTTGTATTCAGATTCATAGCGCTTTTAGTCATTAAACTAGTTGAACCACTTCCCCAACCAACCGCAATGGAATTGTATCTTTCACCGTGTGCATTATACTCATAAACCTCATTCAGTTTTGTTTGTTCATCTAAATAATACTGCATTTCATATTTCCTAACCAGGCTTCCTTCGGCATAAGTACGTATATTCTTTAGTATTTTACTGTTCGTTAATTTGCAACCTTTCAGATAGGAGATAGATTTATCTGTGCGGTTTTCGTATGTAAATTCAACTTTGTTATATGTCGATAGGCTGGCATTCGTATTGCCTGTATATTCAATGCTGGTAAGCCAGGTTTCACCGTTTGTATTGTCCTGTTCATAATTGTATATCATATAGTTTCCATATACATCTACTACCATGTAAAGGTACCATGCAAAGATATAAGAACTCGAGGTTGATTTTAAATAGGATTTGGAAGATGTGCTATTTACATTCCCATAATAATATTTAGTGCCATTTTTAGCTTGAACAATAAAAAAATCGGGGCCATTATCTCCGAAATGTGAACACGAATCTTTCTAACCATGCCAAAGAAAAGCGGATTAGAGTATAAATTACAAACAAAAAAATGTTTTTATATTGTTTTGGAAAAATCCAGAATCTTCTTGTAGTATTTAAGAAGAAGAAGAAGAAAATACCCGATAATTCCACTCCAGATGGCACAAAACCAAATATATTTGCCTTTTGTGTTTTCCTCAATGCTCAGTTGCGTAAAGTCTTTTATAACTGTTATCGGTTCTGTTGCCAGTTCATACTCCTTTATATATTGTTGTTTCTGTTTCAGAAGAGCCATTTTATCTCTGTAAAACATCTGCTTGTCTTTCTCCGACAAAAACATAAACTTCTCAGTGCTTAACTGTTTCAGCTCGTTATCTTTTTTAAAATATACAACATTTTGCAGGCTATCGAGTTTTTTGATTTCCTTTTCTGAGTTATCAATCAGTTCACTTAACTCATTTTTCCGAATCTCATTTAATTTTAGCAGGTACGGGTTTTGTGAAATATAGTTGAAAATACCAGTCCTGACATTGCTAAAAGCTTTGTTATCATATACCTCAACTTTCAGATAAATTCGTAACTGATCGATATGCTGGTTTGTGTCGTTCGGATTATACGTCTTGTTAAAATCTATAATATCCCCTATTTCATCGTGATTTACATCGATGTAATGAAACGCTTCTATGCTTTTAATTTTTTTAGAAATTGAATCGGGTAAACTCAAGGCATAGGATAAAGCCGGTATATTTGATTTTTTACAGAATGTATTCAAATCGTTAATGTAGGTAGCCATTTCTTCAGCAGATATTCCATTTGGCTGAGCAATGAGGTTCGAAGAAAAATATCGCTGTGTTGCTGAAAATAACAGCAAGCCTG
>JAHEEB010000784.1 GCA_024640925.1 Bacteroidota bacterium
CCCATTCAAATGAATTAATTGTAATACTATCAATGTTCTGAGAAAAAATATTGTTAGATAGTGTAATGAAAACGAAGATTAAAAAGCTCAGATTCTTTTCCATCGTAACATTTATTTTCTGATTGGTGTTACTATTTAAATAAAAAAATAGCTGAATTAGTAAGTTATTAAATAAAAATGATTCATAAAAATTGTTTTTGAGTTCATCGTGTTATTATTTAATAAAATCGTAACACAATATTAATAAAATTATTTCAGGAACAAAAAGTTTATGCCCATAAACTATTCTGCCCGACTCATTACCAATTTGCCATGAATAAGGCCTTTAATGCCGATTAGTTTATCTGACAATTCTGTTAGTCTGCTTGCAACACCTTTAACTGCAACTATTTCGAGACAGTTATCATGGCTCAGGTGAAAATGCTGCGAAGAGAGGATAACATCAAAATATTCATGCTGAATGTCATTCGATTTGGAGGTAATATCTCCTTTATGATGATCATATAACAGAACTACAGCTCCAGCTACGATATGGTTGCATTGCCATTTTTTTTCAACCAGGTTTTTCTCAATTAATGCCCTTATGGCTTGAGAACGGTTCGGATAATTGTTTTCAATTACAAATTTATCAAGGGCTTTCAGAATATCTTCTTCAAGACTGACTCCAAATCGTGATACTGGCATAGTGTTACGAATTTAATTTTTGATAACACAAATATAAAAAAGCTTTGATTAATTTTAAGCTGTAAAAAAAATATACTATAAAAGAAAGCAAATCTGTAAAACACCACTGTGGATTTGATTCAAAACGTAAACCTTTATGAAGAAATGCTACTTTATTTTCATTCTGTTGTTTCTGATTGTAAAAATACACGCTGTTCCAAAGCAGACTACCAACAAACACAGTATCATCATCGATACGGATTGTGCTATCGATGATATGCGGACTATCAGTATATTCCTTTCACGACCGGAGATAAACCTTCAGGCTATCCTGGTTTCCGATGGTTCGTTATCACCTTCTGAAGGAATATTAAAAGTTAAGTCCCTGTTGCATGATTTTCACCGTGACAGCATTCTGCTGGGGCAGGGCGACGAGTTGACAGGAGTAAATCCTCCATGGAGACTGTTTAATGAGAAACTTCACTGGGGCAGTGCTGAGTATAAACCTCAACCTGAACTGTGTGCTGTTGATTTGCTTTCAGAACAACTTATAAACTCAAAAGAAAAAGTCATTCTTGTTTGCCTCGGTCCCCTAACCAATGTGGCAGGCATGCTGGCAAAAAAGAACCAGGGTTTGATCACGAAAATTGAACGAATTGTCTGGTACAACGAATCTGTTAATCCATTGAAAGGATTTAATTATGAATGTGATAAGGCAAGCGCCGATTCTGTGATTAACTCAGGGATAAGAATAGATGTTATTTCAAATCTGGGTAAAGCAAACGCACTGTTCGATACTTCTCTGTATACTGTTTGTAAGCAATCTAAAAACCAACTGGCAAATTCAATATATTATGTATTTAGCCAGAAGGAAGCATATAGGAAAATGGAACAAAATCACTTTAAGCTCTGTGATGATTTAGCAGCACTCTATATCACCAATCCAGAATTGTTCGATATAAATGTTTTCAATGATTTATCCAATATCCGATATTGTCAGAATTATAATGTTCAGGCAGTAAGGGAAGCTTTTAGTGATATGATAAATGGAAAATATGTTTCAGAGAATAATATTGTATTCAACCAATTCCCAAACCAGAGCGGGATGTTCAAATATGATGTTCGCCAAATTCTGGATTCAGCCATTGCCCGATATGGAAGCGACGAATGGAAGGCCGTTGTCATAACCGATGAGTTTCATGGGCATTTGGGAGTTTTCTCTATTGTCGGGGCTAAAATGGGCATTAAAGCACGTGAATATTTTGGCGTTGGACCCGATCAGCTCGATGTGGTAAGCTATGCAGGATCAACTCCGCCTTTTAGTTGTATAAACGATGGTATACAGGTTAGTACTGGTGCAACGTTTGGAATGGGCCTGATTCATCTGGCGGCTGATAGTATAACCCGGCCAGCAGCTGTTTTTACCTATAAAAATCGTTCCATACGAATTAACCTGAAACCAGAATATCTCGATAAAGTAAAAGCTGATATTAACGAAGGAATTGTAAAATATGGACTGATGGATGATGGTTACTGGAAGCTTATCCGTCGCAATGCTTTAAAATATTGGTTAGAGTGGGATAGAGATAAAATTTTTGATATTGAGATATTAAATTAATTCTCATTGCCCGATTCATTTTTTAGTCCTTTATTGCCACCAAAACACCAAAGAACCAAATAATTGTCAAACGTAAAATACTTTTTTTTGCGAATTCCGGTGCCACTATGATTTCTTTCTGTGAATTAAGAGCTTTCCTTTGCCACGAAGAATTCTAAATAACGCAATTTGATTTTATTATTTCTTTTGTTTTGTAAGTACTTTGTATATTGTGTCCACTAATTTTTTTTTCGATAAAGGCTTAATGATATAATCATCATATCCTGACTCAATAGCAATTTCTCTGTTAATTAATCCTGAGTAAGAAGATTGTGCTATTATTAAAATATCGTTGTTTATGGTATGTATGGCCTTTGCTACTTCAGAGCTATTCATATCAGGTAACATAAGGTCTAACAAAACTAATTTTATGCTTTTATTGTTCTCAATTATTTCGAGTGCCTGAGCTCCATTATGAGCAATTAATAAAGTAGAACCTGTATTTTTTAATAATTCTTTAATCAGAATATAATTTGTATAGTTATCTTCGACAATAAGAAAATTCTTTCCTTTCCAGTTATATTCAATCTTTTCAGGTTTTATATTCTCATAAATAGTTTTTTTATCAGACATTTTTTGCGGAATTTCAAAAAAGAATTCAGAACCTTTGCCAGGTATTGATTCTACCCAAATTGTTCCATCCAATTGTTCAACCAGCATTTTACAAATGGTTAATCCTAATCCATTTCCTCCATATTTCCGGCACATTGTTTCATCGGCCTGTCGGAAGGGTTCAAATATTATGTTGAGTTTATCTTGGGCTATACCAATTCCTGAGTCACGAACAACAAACAAAATTTTGTTTTGAGTGGTA
>JAHEEB010000785.1:0-630 GCA_024640925.1 Bacteroidota bacterium
AATGGTATGGTACACCATCGGCACTAAAATACCCATTATTTGGATCTTCTATTTTTGCCCTCAGATCTAAAAATCGTTGGGTATACTCATTCGTCTGGGAGCATAAACCCAGAGGTATCAGAATCAATACCATGTAAGAAAATAATCGAAATACAGTTTTTTTCATAAGATAAATGTTATTAAAATTTAGTTAGTATATGTTTATAAATAGAGAAAAGCGTTGCAGAATATCTATGTTTTTGAGACATAAACACACGATGAAACTTAAGAAAGGGACCCTTGTAAAAAACAAGGGAACCCTATCTACTTGTATTAGCTTAGATGATTAGAAAATCCTAGTTTTTGATGATTTTATAAGAGTTTACAGATTTGTTATTGATTACCTGAATTATATATAATCCAGTTTTAAAGTCATCTCCAAATGATATTTGTAAGTTTTCAATTTCTTGAGGAGTAATCATTTTAACTAATTGACCTTGTTCAGTAAAAATCTTTATTGATCGCAAATCTTCAAGGTTAGTAAACTCAATTGTTATATTATCCTCAAAAGGATTTGGATAGATCAACGTTTCGGAATTTAGATCTGATACAGGTAATGCTTCTTTTAAAGCCGGAGCTTCGAAATGTGCC
>JAHEEB010000785.1:640-3130 GCA_024640925.1 Bacteroidota bacterium
TCCCATCAATTGCAGCCGGCATATTGTCCGACCATTTATTAGTGTAATCAACATCATTGATTGTTATCTTATCCATATTCCAAGAGTTTACATAAGCCATAGCTTGTGTTGTAACCCAGCAGAATTCGCCAACACCATCATTACTAAATGGTATTGTTATGCTAACAGCATTGCTACTACCGCATGTAGTAACACATGAAGAAGCAATTGTTACAACAGCACTGGCCGTTTTTGCCTGATCAACAGTAGTTACTGTTATAGTTGCAACCCCAACACCTATACATGTAACCACACCAGCAGTACTTACTGTCGCAATGGCGGTATTGCTTGAACTCCAGGTCACATTCTTATTTGTTGCATTTGTTGGTAAAACAGTAGCTGTTAATGTTGTTGAAGCAGCAACACATACAGATGCAGTAGTTGGCGAAACCGTAACACCAGTTACAGAAGTACTTGATGAACTAACTGTTATAGTTGCTGTGGCAGTCTTAGACTGATCGACAGTGGTTACTGTAATAGTTGCACTGCCTGTTCCAACACCTGTTACAACTCCTGCAGTGCTCACTGAAGCTATAGCTGTATTGCTCGAACTCCAGGTTACACTCTTATTTGTTGCATTGGTTGGAGCAACGGTGGCTGTTAATGTTGTCGAAGAACCTACAGTTATTGATGCTGCTGAAGGAGCAACAGCAACTCCGGTAACACTAATAGATGTTCCTGTTCCTGTTACCTCAACATGAGCCCAAGCTAAGGAAGCTTTATAATACAAATAGTACATACCATTTATTGGTGCAGGCAAGCCTGAATTTGGTACAAATCTATTACGTATATCTACTCCATTTAGCTCAAGTACATCAATACCCCAAGAATTTATACTTGTTATTGTACCACTAAATGCTACACAAGCCTCCTTTGCGCCATCTAATGAAAATGGAATTGTCACCGATGACGGGTTGTCGCAAGTTGCTCCTGAAGTACCAACCGTTATAATGGCTGTTGCCGTTTTTAGCTGATCAACAGTAGTTACAGTAATAACAGCGCTGCCTGAACCAACTCCTGTAACAACACCAGCTGTGCTAATTGTGGCAATTGCAGTATTGCTCGAACTCCATGTAACACTCTTATTTGTAGCATTCGAGGGTGAAATAGTAGCTAATAATGTTGTTGTTCCTCCTATAGCTATTGACGCAGTTGTTGGAGAAACCGTAACTCCTGTTACCGAAACACTGGAAGAAGTAACAGTTATTGTTGCCGTGGCTGTTTTTGCCTGATCTACAGTAGTAACTGTAATAGTTGCACTACCTGTACCAACACCTGTTACAACACCAGCAGTATTCACTGAAGCTACTGCGGTATTGCTGGAACTCCAGGTTACACTTTTGTTTGTAGCATTTGTTGGTGAAACAGTAGCTGTTAATGAGGTTGTTGAGCCAACATTAACTGTTGCACTTGTTGGTGATACGGTTACTCCTGTTACCGAAGTACTGGATGAAGTAACAGTTACAGAAGCCGTGGCTGTTTTTAACTGATCAACCGTTGTAACTGTAATAGTTGCACTTCCAGTGCCAACACCAGTCACAACACCAGCTGTGTTAACAGTTGCTATGGCAGTATTGCTGGAACTCCATGTTACACTTTTATTGGTTGCATTCGTTGGAGTCACTGTAGCAGATAAAGCAGTGGTTGAACCAATAACTACAGATGCAGTAGTTGGAGAAACGGTTACTCCTGTTACCGAAGTACTGGATGAATTTACAGTTATAGAAGCTGTGGCTGTTTTTAACTGATCAACAGTGGTTACTGTAATTGTTGCACTTCCCGTACCAACTCCAGTTACAACACCAGCTGTACTAACTGTTGCTATTGAAGTATTGCTTGAACTCCAGGTCACATTTTTATTTGTAGCATTCGAAGGTGCGACTGTAGCAGTTAAAGTGGCAGTTGAGCCAATATTTACAGATGTGCTTGTTGGAGAAACAGTTACACCAGTAACAGGAACAGTTGTTCCGTTCGAAGCATAAACCTGAAATTCATATATAGAAAAACCATATGCTGTAACTCGATCGATTCCGTACATTCTCACATACCTTGCACTTACAGCATCAAAAACAATATCGTCTACACTTCCATCACCACCATAAATTAAGGCAACACTAGTCCAGGTTGCTGCATCATTAGAAATCTGAATTTGATAGGTGGTTGCGTAGGCAGCTTCCCAGTTAAGAATTACACGGTCAATTGTTTGTGCGGTAGCTAGATCAACATATATCCATTCCGGAGTTGAAAAAGCGCTGGCCCATCTTGTGCCTGTATTTCCATCAACTGCATTTGATGCAGGATAGTCAGTTGTTTCAAGAGAAGAAGCTGTTGCTGTTTTACCTAATGCAAGATTAGATGTTGTTGGCGTTGTTAAACTAGAAGTTACAGTTACGCTTGCTGATGATGATGTTGCTGTACTGAGCATATTATCAACAGCTATTGCACTTATAC
>JAHEEB010000786.1 GCA_024640925.1 Bacteroidota bacterium
CCGGGGTTTTTTATTATTTTGGTATCCGATAAAGAAAATAAATAAAAATAGTATGAAGAAGTCAACAGAAATTTTAGGAATGATATTAGCCCTGGTACTTGCCATTGGCTCTATTTTTAAAGCCAACCATTATCCGGGTGGCAGTTTCTTTCTTTCTTTGGGATTGGGGGTACTATTTTTACCCTTTTTAATTCTTCTGGCAATTGATACCTATAAAGAAAAGAAAAGACCAGGACCAATATCAGCCATTTGTGCTTCTGCTCTTATTTATTTGATTGGGTTCCTTTTTCTTATTCTGCATTGGCCGGGAGGTCGTTTTTTAGCTTTTACAGGATTGGTTCTATTATTGATTTCACTCCTCGTTTTGTGCATTAACGAGTTTTTTAAAGAACCTGAGAAAAGAATGTTTTCTATCATCAATATTTCATTGATTGCAATTGGAGCTTCCCTTATTTATATTGCAAGTTTCAGGAGTGATAGCAAAGATGTTTTTAATGGGTATATTACTATTAATGAAAACATGGTTAAAACAAATCAGATTTTTACCACAGTAAACAAATCATATTATGACTCACTGGCTGGAACAAATCCGGTATATTCCGATTTACAGCAAAAAACATCAGCTCTTGTTAACCTGATTGAAGACATAAAAACATAACTTACTTCTCGTGCCGGTGGAGATCGTTCTTCCGCCAATCCCAGATCCATTAAACAATATGATAATGTGGATATACCAGCTCAACTACTAATTGCCCAGGGGAAAGGACAAAAAATAAAAGAGGAAATAAACAAGTACAAGGAATTCATTTTAACAAACAACCGCATTTTTCATTCCTCTGAAATTATTGAAAACCTTTTAGACACACAAGTATCTGCGCCATCTCGTGGTGAAGTAAACTCATGGGTCGATTCAAAATTTAACCATATACCTGTTGTTTGTGTAATTTCAGTACTCTCAGGACTTCAGTCAAATATTTTATCGTGTGAATTCGTGGTGTTGAGTCAGAAGAATTAATATCATTTTTAATATGAAAAATTTCTCAGCAAGTTTTATTGCAATTGCATTATTCTCATGGTTTGTATCAATAAATGTTGCAACAGCCCAATATACTATTCCTGAAAAACTCGAATGGTGGTACGAAGCACGGTTTGGTATGTTTATCCATTTTGGTTCCTATTCCTATTTAGGCCATGGAGAGTGGGCTTTTTATGTAGAGAGTTGGAATAAAACAGATTATCAATCGGAGGTTTCTGCAAACTTTAACCCTACATCTTTTGATGCATCAGAAATTGTTGGACTGGCAAAAACAGCAGGCATGAAATACCTTGTAATTACGGCAAAACATCACGAAGGGTATTGTATGTGGCACACTGCCGTAGAAAGTTTCAAGGATGTTTCGGGTAAGGTTGGTTATAATTTATATGATTTTTCAGGTTTCCAACGCGATGTGTTGAAGGAACTGAAAGATGAATGCGATGCACAAGGAATAAAATTTTGTCTGTATTACTCCATTATAGACTGGAACCATTCTTCACAATCTGCCGCGAATTATTTTTCAGTAATGAGCTCCCTGCAGGCCAGGACAGATTATATCAGCGATATGAAGTTACAGTTAGAGGAATTAATAACAGCTTACCATCCGGCAGTGTTATGGTTCGATGGCGATTGGTGTGAAAATAAAGATCCGATAACATTGTCTGACTGGTGGAATAAAAATGATGCAAAGGATTTATATGATTTCGTTGTAGGACTCGATTCGAACATCATCGTAAACGAACGAGTTAAAAGGGATTGCGGTTTGGGCGATTTTCTTTGCCCGGAGCAAACGGTACCTTCTGCACCAATGAGTAAGCAATGGGAAACATGCCAGACAATGAACTATGCCTGGGGTTATGATACGGAAAAGGAATCGTCCTATAAAACATCTGAAGCTCTCATTCAAGAGTTGGTGAAAGTTGTTTCGAGAGATGGCAATTACCTTTTGAATATCGGCCCAAAAGGTGATGGTAGTGTTACCGATGGCGCAACAACTGTTTTGAAGGGATTTGGCGAATGGATGAAAATATACAGCGAAAGCATATATGGAACAACCCGTAGTCCATTTTCTTCGGAACCATCGTGGGGATTTTACACTAAAAAAGAAAATATGTTGTATGCCCATGTGTTTAAATGGCCCACAAATGATATTTTGCAAATACCAGTTATTAAAAATAAGATAAACAGGATATATCTCCTGAATGATACGCTAACCAGTCTTAGTTATTCTATTGATAATAATTATATAAACATAACACTGCCTCAGACTGCACCGAATGCAACCAATTCTGTAGTCGCGGTTAAAGTGAATGGACTTCCTGTTGCCGGTTCTCCTTTCGATATCTCAAATATGATTTTCAGCGAAGATATTGCTCTCTATCCTAATCCCGCTAAGGGTAAAATTTATTTAACAATTGATAATCAAAAGGAAATTGCTGCAATTATCATATCAGATTTATCAGGGAAGATACTAATGGAAAGAAACCTGCAGGAATTCCAGGTTGAAAACGGGAGCATTGAGATAAACATTGAAAAACTGGTGAAGGGGTATTATATATTAAAATACAGGGTCAATAGGGAAGAAATAAATCTGCCTTTCATTAAAGAATGAGATTTTACCCCAGCGGACAACTGGAAAAGCCTTTTAGAAAAATAATGCAACAAATAATACGAAACATCTGCCATGAAAAATAAAATGTTAATCATCCTCTTATTGTGCCATACGCTTTATGGGATTTCATCAACACCAGTATTGCCTGCTACAAGGTATTCTGGTCTGATTAATAAGCAATACCCTATAAAAATGGTGTTGTATGAATATAACTCATATCAAAAAGGTGATTTTTTTGGATACTATTACTACCAGAAAGGCAAAACCCCGATTTATATCTCCGGAACCACAATAGGCGATTCAGTCCAGCTGACTGAATATCTCGACAATGGAAAACAAAATGCTTTCTTTACAGGAAAAATAACGAATGGGGAAATGGCAGGAAATTGGACTTCTTCAACCAAAAAGTTTCCATTTACAATGGAAGAAATAACCTCTGTTGATGCAAGCCAGCTTATCGATATCCATATAGATATTTCGC
>JAHEEB010000787.1 GCA_024640925.1 Bacteroidota bacterium
CAGTTTTTCATTCTAAAAGAAACCCCTATAAGGTTATCAGAAAATACATTACAATTTTTAACCGGATAATGAAGATGCTGAAGGATGGATCATTTGAACTTCTTTCCATTTCCAGGCAGAATCAGCTTCTTAGAAAACTCAGCATTCTGTTTAGCAGGTTAACGAAGGTTGTTTCTCCGAAGCATATTAAATATGCCGCACTTACTGCCTCATTCACATTAATCATGTCGTTGGTAAACGGACAGGTTTATCTTGAAAAACCCTTTGAACAGGTAATGGATATTACAAAGAGCTTCCAGGGAGAATTAAGCAACCTGGGTTCGAATATTTCTACAGCAGATATTGATGGGGATGGGGATGACGATATTTTTTATTCGGACATAAAAATGAATCTTCGGTTTTTTGTCAATCAAAAACAGGAAACGGAGGTTTTTACATACAAAGAACAGTCCAATCACTTATTATCCGGGATAACGAATACCTCTTATTCCGGAAATCCTGATGTCGTGGATGTTGACAATGATGGTGATTTTGATTGTATACTTGGCAAATATTCAGAACTACTTTACTATGTCAATAAAAAGGAAACATACGGAAAGGATACATTGATTTTAGACACAGACATTAACAGTCCTTATTATCCATTGATAAATATAGGCTATGGCATAAAACCCCGGAGCGTAGACATTGACAACGACGGAGATTATGATCTTTTGGTAGATACTTATAATTCCCATAAACTCTTTCTTATGAATACAATAAATGGGAAAGATACCCTGATAGAAAGTTCCCTGATTTCTTATCCAGGCTGGGTGAGAAGTACCGATTTTGCTGATATGGATAATGACAACGATATGGATTGTATTTTGATTAATTATGCAAATAAGGTTTTTATATATGAAAATAATTATTCCCAGACAGGAACGTTGAGCTTTTCTTCGTTTGAGCTGATGTCAACAAATGATTATCAAATAGCATTCGTTCAGTTGAATAATGATAGCTTACCCGATTTAATTACCTATTCAAATGCAACAGATATTTTGTCATTTAAAAATATAAGTACTGCCGATACGATAAAATTTGAGAATGTACAAGCTCCCGAAAATTCAGTCAGTTATGGCAGTATAGCCCTTGCAGATATTGATAACGATGGCAATATTGATCTTCTTTATGATGAATATACAAGCAATTTGAAGTTTTTTAAAAACACCGGTACAAAAGAAAAACCAAATTTCGAGGTTGAAGAATTACAGATACCCGATAATTACTTAAACATGGTGTATATTGATATCGACTCCGATGGCGATAAGGATAGGATTGGTAATGGAACCTCAAATCTTAGAACATATAAGAACCATTTAATCGAGGACGATTCTTTATACTTTACAGAACTTCCAAATTATCATTTGAATAATTTTATTGATACGCTGAAAATTCCCGAACAGGTTCAGTTAATGGATCCGGATATGGATGGTGATATGGACTTGTTTATTCATGTATATGATTTTTTTTCAAGTTTCTCATATTACGATGTTTTACTGAAAAATGAACAATCAGAGAAGCAGCTTGATTCGGCCAGTTTCGTTCTCTCTGATGATTTGGACAGTGCTTACATAGGAAAAACAGTTGTTGATTTTGACAATGATGGCGACGATGATTTGATTAAACCCTATTATAAAAAATACCTGACTTTTGGATCGTATAAGAATATAATGGCTGAAGGGGAACTTGGACAAAGTCTCTTTGTTGATTATCCATTAAATATTTTAGATTCAATTACTTATAGCGGTAAAATGGCATTTGCCGATATGGATAATGATAGTGATAAAGACCTGTTTGTCTATTCCTTTAATGATTATTCCTTGCATTACTTTTATTTGAATGCCGCTCCTGTCGGGGAAAACATTGATGACAGCGTGCTGGTTTTTGATTCTTTTAGTAAATCGCTGAAAGAAAAAGACAAGGAAAATGACACTATAACCCTTAGTTTGAAAATGGCTGATTCCTCTGAATTGCCTTCATGGATACAGTTCGATTCTTCAAATTGTTCATTGTCTGGCAAACCAATGAAGAACGACGCAAATAAGACATTTGAACTGGTAGCCATACTAAATGATGGGTATAGTACAACCTGTGATACTTTTAAAATTGAAACGTACAATAAACAGCCTCAGCTGGTTAAACCATATAATGATATTACAGTTAGTATCAATCAATCTTTTTCAATGACTTTAAATGACGGGTATTTCTCCGATCCTTTTGATACACTTGCTTATTCAATCACAGGGACTCTGCCGGCAGGTATTTCTTATGACGGCACAACTACAGTACTGAGCGGAACATTTGATCAGACTGATACCATACCTATTATTGTTAGGGCAACGGATATATTTGGCTTATATGCAGAGGATGCATATAATCTTTTTATAAAAGACAAGGCTGTGCCTATTGGTTCTGTTGTTGAAGGAAAAATAGTTATGTACCCTAATCCGGCCAAGGATGAATTAACAATAGAAACCCCGACAGCTGGCCAAAAAACCATTTCCATATTATCGACGAATGGAGAAAAATTATTCGAAATGATTTCTGATCAACAAATAGAAAAGATATCATTAAGAAATCTGAAGAAGGGAATTTATATTGTTACTGTAGATGATGGAGATGCATTAATAAACAGGAAATTGATTGTTGAGTAGCATTCGATGGAGGTTTTCCATCATTCAAATATTATTAACTCGAGATATTAAAGAATTGCCTGTGGGACTTATTCCACGGGCTTTTTTTTGCAAAATGCCACATACAATTTGTTAATCAGGGTTATCTGGGTTCTGGGTTAATTAATCTCTATTATTAAATCTTCTTTAAATCCCATTACCTTTTCACCTGGGTACCCTGCCGGATTACATACAACTCTGGTTTTTCCTAAACAATAATCAAAAGCTTCATGAACATGTCCGTGTATCCAAAGGTCTGGATTGGTTCTATCTATGAAACTTTCAAGGTTTGAAGCAAATGCTGCAGAAACTATATCATCCTGGTATTTCTTTTCTATTGATTTAATGCTGGGAGCATGATGGGTTATCACTACATTCATATTGGTTTTACTTTCTCTCAAACTTTTCT
>JAHEEB010000128.1:0-5375 GCA_024640925.1 Bacteroidota bacterium
CAAATGCTCCTATAATTGGCTCCAAACTAGCGATACGGGCCGTAAAGGCACATAAAAAAACAACAAATAAGACAAAAATATACTGAGAGTTTTTCTCCGTTTCCAGTCGTTTAAAAGCCCATCTCGCCATAGACGAAATACCAAAAACAACAAATAATAAATAGATAACAATCGAAATACCCAATCTAATCCATATTGTATGACCAGCTTCACCAGCAGCACTATTGGTTATTACAGCCAATAAGGTAAGAACTGCAGTATCTGTTAGAATTGTACCACCAACAGAAATTGCTACTACTTCATTTTTTGATATACCCATACGGCTAACAATGGGATATGTAATTAACGTTTGTGTCGCAAACATACTTGCAGTAAGCAAACTCGTATTGAAACCATAATCAAGCACATACAAACACACAGGTAAACCAATACCAATAGGAACGAAAAACGTAAGAAATCCAAAAACAAGGCTTTTGTACCGGTATTTTAAGAACTCTCCCAAATCAAGCTCCAGGCCGGCAATGAACATAATGTATAAAAGTCCGATAGTAGAGAATAATTCGACAGCAGAATCTCGTTCGATAATGTTAAGACCATGAGGTCCTATTAACACTCCGGAAATAATAAGCCCGATTATGCCAGGTATCTTAATCTTACGTAAAATGAGGGGAGCAAGGAGAATAATAAATAGAATAACTGCGAAAACTAGAACAGGGCTCTGAAAAGGAGTGGCAAATTCTTGCCTGATATTATTAATAAAAACATCCATCTAAATCTGTTCTATTAATTTTGTATGCGAAATTATCAAAAATATTCTCATAACTTAATTTATTTTGTAAGCTTAGCAACCATTTTAAATCTTTTATTAATATAATATCAAAAAATAAATTATAATTAATTCATACTTAGAACTATGTATTCTATAGAACAAAAGAAAGAAATACGTGAAGAATTCTGGTTAAAGTTTAAAACTTATTCAAACCTTCTCAAGCTAAAAAACAAGAAACCCGGAAAATGGATTATGAAAGATACAGGTATTAAACAACTAAACCTAAAATTCCATTTTGACGAACAAATAGCTTATGCAGGTATTGAAATTGAGTCAAGAAATATCGATAAACGAATTATACTCTTTGATAAACTCGAAAAATTAAAGAATATACTTACATCAAAAACTCCTCATCCACTTATATGGGAACTGGATAAAAACATTACACAAAAAGATTCATCCTCATTGGTATATGCTATGATTAAAGATGTAAACATTTACGATCGGAATTGTTGGGATAAGGTTTTTAAGTTCTTGTATGATGTAATGGATCCAATCGAGGATGTATTTACGGAATATGTCGATTACCTTAAGTATGATCAATAAAAAAGCAATCCTCCCTGATTTTTATCAGCAAAGATTGCTTAAATGATTTTGTAAGATCTAGTAAAACTTAAACTATTTCAATTTCATAGCCTTCCTCAACAAGGTTTTCTGCAACCTTTTCGGCATAGCTACGATCGAAATAAACCTTCGGTTTGTGTTTTGCAAATACCGGGTATCTGCCAACAGAATCTTCAGAATTAAGGTAATTATACCCTACCAGGTACAATTCACCCCCTTTAAGAAGGATTCTGTAAACTGGCCGATGTTTACAAAGCTCTATTACCTCCTGAATTTCATAGCGGGTAATTTCGGGCTCGTGTTTCAGCTTTACTGTTTTAACAATTTCGTCGCTAAATGGCTCTTTAGTAAAGTGAAGATCGAAGTTCTTGACATAACAAGACAAGACAACTGCTTCATCCATAATAACAGCTGGTTTTTGTTCGTCTCCAACCAACCTTACGTTAACACCATTTCGCGAAAAAAGGCTTTTAAGACGCTTATTACGTCTTGCAACCATTTCTTCTAATGTTTCATTCTTCCTCATAACCATGACTAGTGGAAGTTTTATGCGTGACACCTATTTTTAACTCGGGGTACAAATATATAAATATTGTTTAGAAATCATGTTTTTTTCTGAACGAATATTGATTTTACATAAATAAAATAAAAAAAGCTACAAATATTTGTTTAAATAAAATTATTGATTATTTTTACAAGACCTACCATATATCAGTCACACGCGCTAACGGTCTCTAGCTCTGCACTCTGCAGAGCTTTTTTTATGTTCTGTTTTCCTATTTTTCCACTAGTCTTTTAAAACCATCCATTGGTCAACTCTTATAGGTCGATAATAGAAATTCGTTTCTTTTAGGCAAAAATCCAATGTAAATTAGATTAAGTTTCGTATTTCAATCATTGTTAGGAGTGCCAATGACCAGAAAATTAGTTCGCAAACAGTTAATTATGATAGTTTTAGGGTTAACCGATATAACATCGACTTTATTGACCCTATTGCTATCTGTTTGTATTACAAATGAATATACTTCTCATCGAATCAATTTTGATGAGGAATTTTTTATCGTTGCATTTGCTGTTTTATTGCTATGGGCTTTATTGCTCAATGCTACTCATCTTGCCCGAATCCCCAGAACAAGTGCTTTGCCTGTTCAACTCGTTGATTTTGTCAGGTTTTCAATTATTGGGGGGTTTGCATTATTATTACTTGATAGGATAATTAAACTGGATAATTTCCCTGCTTTCACTCTCACTTTATTTGTAGCAATAAATTTCTTTGTATTATTCTCAATCAGACTTGTTGTATGCAAATTATTCAAGGTTTTCAGGGCAAATGGCCATAACATTAAAAATATTATAATACTGGCCAATGATAGTAGTTTAGTAATGATTGATAATATTCTCAAGAACAAAGAATGGGGGTTCAAAATTCTTCATATTATTAGTGATTCTAAATTGATTAGAAAACATTTTGGAAATAGGGTTAAAATATACCCAAAGAGTGCAAATATCAAAAGTTTAATCTATTTTGATATTGTTGATGAAGTTATTTGTTGCGACTGTGTTGATTCCATGGAAAAATTAAATGAATTAATCAGATTCTGTAACGATCTGGGTGTAACTTTGAGAATTCAGGGTATAAGAGATATTTTGGTTGATATGAAAGGTAATAAAATTGTATACTTTGATAAAACGCCTTTTGTTACGTTTGAAAACAACCCAATGAACAGATTTCAATATATAATAAAAACAACCTCAGAGATTATAATTTCCTTTACCATTTTATTTATTTTTTCTCCAATTCTGATACTTGTATCCTTATTAATAGCAATTACCTCTAAAGGACCTATCATATTTAAACAGGAACGTGTAGGGCTTAGGGGTCGGAAATTTTACATTTATAAATTCCGCACCATGGTATTCAATGCTGAAGAATTGAAGGAATCTCTTTTAACCTTGAACGAAAGCGATGGCCCTACATTTAAGATAAAGAACGATCCAAGAATCACTGTTATAGGTAAATTTCTGCGAAAGACCAATCTTGATGAACTGCCTCAATTGTACAACATTCTCAGAGGTGAAATGTCTCTGATCGGCCCACGACCACCTCTTTCAAAAGAAGTAGAAACTTATGAAAGATGGCAACTAAAGCGTTTATCCGTTAAGCCAGGGCTTACATGCACCTGGCAAATTATACAGAACCGCAATAATGTTAAATTCGACAAGTGGGTGAAGATGGACATCAACTACATCGAAAACTGGTCGTTGAAGTCTGATTTAGAGCTTTTCTTAAAAACATTTAAAACTGTATTTTTCGCAAATGGAGCATAAATAATTTGGTATTACAAGTTCTATTTTTCAAAATGTTTATAACCCGGACTTTTTCTCCGGGTTATTTTTTTTAAAACGCGTAATTTTAACTCCCTTATGTATGCCATCATTGATATTGAAACTACTGGAGGTAGCCCGGTATCTGAAAAGATTACCGAAATAGCCATTTACATCCATAATGGAGAAAAGATTATTGATGAATATACAACCTTAATTAACCCTGAACGAAGAATCCCTCATCATATAACTCAACTTACAGGCATTTCCAACAGCATGGTCGCCAATGCGCCAAAATTTTATGAAGTTGCCCGAAAAATTGTTGAACTTACCGAAAACAAAATATTTGTAGCACATAATGTAAATTTCGATTATAGTTTTATCAGACAAGAATTCAAACAGCTTGGTTATGTATATAAGAGAAACAAATTATGCACGGTAACCTTAAGCAGAAAATACATACCCGGGCATCGCTCCTATAGTTTAGGAAATATTTGCCAGGATTTGGGGATTAAGATAGAGGGAAGACACAGAGCAGCAGGAGATGCCCTGGCAACTGTCAAACTCTTCGAACTTATTCTGCAAAAAATTAACCCGGAAAATAAATATAGTTCTTTTGAAGACTTTTCTTATAAAGATTTGCATCCAAACCTTAACCCGGAGACCATTCGCAACTTGCCCGAAGAAGAGGGTGTTTATTATTTTTATAATGATAAGAACGAATTGATATATATTGGCAAGAGTAAAAACATACATTCACGCATTCTTACCCATTTTAGAAACACAAGTACCAGAAAATCAATTGATATGCGCAACAATATTGCCTCAATAGATTTTGAACTTACAGGAAATGAACTTATTGCACAACTCAAAGAATCGTTTGAAATTAAACAAAACAAACCATTATACAACTGGAAACAAAGAAGAGCTGTTCCACAATATGGGTTGTACACTTACACTGACCGTCTGGGATATATTCGGTTCGAAATAGGCAAACAAATTGATAATCGTTCCATTCCGGTTTGTAGCTTTTCCGGAGCCAGCATTGGCAAACAATACCTTCAGAACCTGGTCGAAAAGTACCGGTTATGCCAGAAACTTTGTGGCTTATATCAAACATCAGGGGCTTGTTTCCATTTCGAAATAATGGAATGCAATGGCGCTTGCATTGGAAAGGAAAGTCCCGAAGACTATAATGCTCGGGCAACCAAAGTTATTGAGTCGCACCGTTTCAGGCATAATAGCTTTTTTATCATCGAAAAAGGAAGGAATGATTCTGAACTTGCTATTATAATGATTGAAAATGGGAAATACAACGGGTATGGATATATCGATAAGGATAATTCATTTAGTGATATGGACTTTTTGAGGGATTGCGTAAAATCGTTTCCTGATGATTCTGACATTCAGCAAATTTTACGAAACTATATGCAAACGGGCAGACCTATTGATATAATACCTTATTAAATATCAATATGCTCTATTCCCTGAAAATATGGGGATTACAGGTTTTAACAAAAATCCGTTTATAATTATTTGAATGCAATTTTGAAATTAAATGAGCGGTTGTACTATTTTTGCAAAATGAAATAAATCTCCTTAAGCATAATTTATGATGGTTATTTTTTTTAGAGGAATTGAAGAGAATATTATTGCA
>JAHEEB010000128.1:5385-8407 GCA_024640925.1 Bacteroidota bacterium
AGTTGGAACAAATCAGACTTACGATTCGAACACATTAGGTAAACTTTCCTGGCTTTTTTCTGGTGCTTCGCCCCTGCCCGATTCGGTAATTAACGGAACATTTATTGGTCCACGCAGAGAAATGGTTACTCCATGGAGTACAAATGCTGTTGAAATTACCCAAAATATGGGTATTTCCGGTATAATTCGTATTGAAGAATATTTTGAGGCAAAAGAATCGACACCAAAATTCGATCCGATGCTTCAGCGAATGTATAAGGGCCTTAACCAGGATCTTTTCACCATAAATCGCCAGCCGGAACCGATCCAGTATATCGAGGATATAAATGCATATAATAAGAAGGAAGGCCTTGCTCTTAGTAATGTAGAGGTTGAATACCTTGAAAACCTAAGTAAAAAGCTCGGCAGAAAACTTAGCGATAGTGAAATTTTTGGCTTTTCACAAGTTAACTCAGAACACTGTCGTCATAAAATTTTTAATGGCACCTTTATTATTGATGGTGTTGAAAAGCCAAGTACACTTTTTCAGCTCATTAAGCTAACTACAAAAACAAATACAAACCGGGTAGTTTCTGCATATAAAGATAATTGTGCTTTTATCAGCGGCCCTGAAATTGCACAATTTGCCCCAAAGACACAAGATAAACCAGACTTTTTTGAAATAAAGGATATCAAATCTGTTCTTTCGCTAAAAGCCGAAACACATAATTTTAACAACCGTTGAGCCTTTTAATGGTGCAGCTACTGGTACAGGTGGCGAAATCCGCGACCGTATTGCTGGTGGAAAAGCTTCTATTCCTCTGGCAGGTACAGCTGTTTATATGACATCATACTCTCGACTGGAAGAAGGACGCTGGTGGGAAAGAAAGACCAAAGAACGTAAATGGCTTTACCAGACACCGGCTCAGATATTGATTAAAGCCTCAAACGGAGCCAGCGACTTCGGAAATAAATTTGGCCAACCCTTAATTTGCGGAAGTGTTTTAACGTTTGAACACTTTGAGAAAAATAAAAAGTTCGGTTTTGATAAAGTTATTATGCTTGCTGGAGGCATTGGTTTCGGTAAAGAAGCTGATGTTGTAAAAGGCAATCCGGAACCTGGCGATAAAATTGTACTACTTGGTGGTGATAATTACCGGATTGGAATGGGTGGTGGAGCTGTATCTTCCGTTGCAACCGGTGAATTTGAAAATTCCATTGAGCTAAATGCTGTACAGCGTTCAAACCCCGAAATGCAAAAAAGGGTGACCAATGCAATCAGGGCAATGGCAGAATCGGATAATAACCCAATAATCTCCATTCACGACCATGGTGCTGGTGGACATTTAAATTGCTTATCGGAGCTTGTTGAAGCTACAGGTGGCGAAATTGATATGACTAAATTGCCTGTTGGCGATCCTACTCTCTCTTCAAAAGAAATTGCAGGGAACGAATCGCAGGAACGCATGGGATTGGTTATTAAAGAAAAAGATATTGAGAATTTCAGAAATATTGCCGAACGCGAACGTGCTCCTTTCTATGTTATCGGAACAGCAACAGGTAATGGCCATTTTAGCTTTGTCGATAAAGATCAGAATAAGCCAATAGACCTGCAACTTGCAGATATGTTCGGTAATCCACCGAAAACGATTCTTAAAGACAAACATTCAAAAGATAAATACCCTCCTGTAACATTTAACAGTAACAGTATTGTTCAATACATTGAACAGGTGCTGCAACTTGAAGCTGTTGCTTGTAAAGACTGGTTAACCAACAAAGTTGATCGTTCTGTAACAGGGAGAGTCGCAAAACAACAAACTGCTGGTCCTATACAATTACCATTGAACAACATGGGAATATCTGCACTTGATTATACCAGCTATAAGGGCATTGCAACCACAATCGGACATGCACCGGTTGCAGCTATTATTAATCCGGAACATGGTTCTGTACTATCTATAGCTGAATCTTTAACAAATATGGTCTGGGCTCCCCTTGTTGATGGTATTAAATCCGTTTCGCTCAGCGCAAACTGGATGTGGCCATGCAAAAACCCCGGTGAAGATGCCCGATTATACGATGCTGTTAAAGCAGCCAGCGATTTTGCAATGGCACTAGGTATTAACATTCCTACAGGTAAGGATTCCTTATCGATGACTCAGAAATATCCTAACGGCGATGTTGTTTATGCCCCGGGGACTGTAATAATTTCTGCTATGGCAGAGGTTTCTGATTTTCGAAAAGTTGTTGAACCTGTCTTAAAACCCATCGATGGTTCTTCTATAATCTATGTTTATGTTACCGATATTGAGTTCTTCATTGGAGGAACTAGCTTTGCACAGGTAGTAAACCTTCTGGGAGCCAATACCCCTACAATTAGCGATCCTGACTATTTTGTAAAAGTCTTTAATACTATCCAGCAATTAATAAAAGAAAAGAAAATCCTCAGCGGGCATGATATTTCGGCTGGCGGATTAATTACAAGCCTTCTGGAAATGACATTTGCCCGCAATGATGTGGGAATGGATTTAGATTTTTCAATACTCGGCGATATCGATACTGCCAGGATACTATTCAGCGAAAAGCCTGCGCTCCTCATTCAGGTCGAAAATGAGGCTGAAATGCTTGACTTCTTCCACGATAATGGAATTACAGCAGAACCTATTGCAAGAGTCAACATGGAACGCAGATTCTATGTGAAGAATGGAATTGATAAATTTAATCTGGATATCAACCATTTGAGGGATATTTGGTATAAAACTTCGTTTTTATTAGATAGTAAACAGACTCTTCCGGTTTTAGCTCGCGAACGATTCGATAATTACCATAAACAGGCTCTTGACTACAAATTTCCTTCTCATTTTACCGGAAAACCCGATCAATATGATATTGAACTGAAAAGGAGAAAACCTTCAGGATATAAAGCTGCAATTATAAGGGAGAAAGGTGTTAATGGAGACCGGGAAATGGCATTCATTATGCATCTGGCAGGTTTGGATGTTAAAGATGTTCACATGACTGATTTGATTAGTGGACGCGAAAC
>JAHEEB010000788.1 GCA_024640925.1 Bacteroidota bacterium
GTTTACTGTTTTCAGAAATAGCAGCACTGGTAGTGAATTCATAGGTTTTATTCCCATGAATGTTGAAGCTCAGGTTAACTTTCTTTAATTCGGTTTCCATTATTATCCTTTGCTTATCTTAACATTTGAACCTCCTTGCAAAGAGGCTTCTCCGGCACCTACAAGCTTCAGGTCCCCATTAGAAGCATTAATCTCTGTGTCATTGGAAGTTTGAGTCCATGAGCCACCAATCTGGACAGTCATTTTCTCCGATACATCTTTGGCAACATTTTTTGCCGATATGTTAAGGTCTTCGCCTGTTTTAAAATCGGTTATCTTTCCAACATTAAAAGTGGCATTTTCATCAATATTGGCAACAAAATTTTTAGCATTGAACGTCATGGTGCCCGGAGTGGAAATGGTTATATTGCTACCTGCCGTATCGAGTTGTATTAAATTTTTGTTTTTGTCGGTGATGGTGATTACCTCCTGGCCTGCTTTATCGTTAAATTCAATGGTATGCCCGCTGCGGGTGCGGATGGCTTTAATGTCGTTGCCATCTGTTTTCCAATCGTCAGGTTTAGCCTTTGAGTGACAAAGTGTCCCCTGTATATATGGTTTCTCGGCATTGCCTCCTTCGAAGCCTGCCATTACCTCTTCATTTATTTCAGGTACAAAATAGACTCCTTTATTCGGTCCACCATATGGCATAGCTATGCGCACCCAGGGTGAGTCGCCATATTTTTGCCAGCTGAAACGAATCTTTACCCGGCCAAGCCCTTCAGGGTCTTTATTGTCAGTAACAACAGCCGGCTGACTTTCGCAGTATGGAACCAGTAAAGGATCGGTCATTGGGGGTACCTCTGCATCGGATGGTATTGCTGTAAAACTGTTTTGGTATTGTCCGCCCGACGACCATGAGTGTGTTACCGAGGTTATGATATATTCACCTTGTTTGGCTTTACCATGTCCGGTGAGGTTGTATACGCTTATAATTGCTCCAGCATGAAGGGCAGGGGCAATACTGACACCTGAGAAAGCGACTTTACGGGCAGCCTCAGCCTGAATAGTGAGGCGGGCTACTTCGTCCATTTGACTACCAATAGCCGATTCGTCGTCGAATTGATGGACCATTGAAACAGGCTTACCGAGGAAGGTTTTTGCCGATTTATCCATGGCAAAGGAAGCCATGCCTTTCATGTTTGTCCTGTGGGCAGCCATACTCTGAACATGTGTGCTGTCCTCCTTATAAATACGTGAAGCAACTGATTGCACAAGGGGAGCAACTGAAAGTCCTATATCGAAGCTTAATAAATCGGTACCATAAAGTAAATCTATAGTGGATTGTTTTTTATTACCAAATACAAGCGACTGCCCGTCGAAATAGAACCACTCACCATATCTGCAGGCCAGTCGGTTCAGAAAAGCAAATGCCGATTCCTGGTATTGCACAGTGTAAGGGATTATATCCTTCTTCATGGGATTGCTTGTCGGATTGAGAACATTAACAGGAAAATCCCGGCAAACCTCGTCGGTAATGTTTTTGAGGCTTTTGTTGGGATATGCCTGGCAATTCTTTCCATTATCGAGCAATATGGTAGGGCTATATCCCTCGATAATGATAGTGTGTCCTAATTCCGAACGCGATGTAGCTGCGGATCTTACCCGGGTTATTATGCCTCTGAATACCAGTGTTTCCTTCAACCCATTTTGAATCTCGAGTGCCATATCGGTTCCTACAAAGTCTCGTGCTTTCTCGAGGAAAGAATTGGGCATTTCTCCAATTTTTTCACTTCCAATGCCAATACTAAAGAAGTGATGGGCGTTGATCGACTGGCTAATTTCGATAGATTTAAGTTCTCTGTAAGTTTTTCCGTTTAACTGTGCAATTGCAAGGGCAGGTGAAATCATGGCAGATATTTATTAAGTGTGAATTGTATGAAAATTTCTGATAAACTATTCTTTTTCTTCTTTAGGTAGGATGAGACTATGTCTTTTGTTACTATACCATCCGACAAAACATCCCGGAGAGAATACAAAGACATACAAAAACCTCTCACCTCTGTTGAGAAGTAAAAATCAATCAGAGGAATATAAAGAAAAAGAAACCTGCATTAACAACAGGTTTCTAATTTCTTAAAAGTCTTAAACCCATTCGTTTTCGTGGACACCACTACCCAATTCGATTTTTTTTGCAGAGATTGTGAAAGACTCTGTCATAGGGTTAGAGTTGAAGGCATCGAAAGCTTCGACATATTTAACCAGATAACCTTCCGAAAATTTGAGTTCTTTCAGGGTAGCATCGGTATCGCGCTTTAAGAAAATGATCGAACCATCTTTACGTTCGAAGTTGTTACACATCCATTCGAAAAAGGTTGTTTCACCACTGCTTTCAACAACAATATTGATACGACCACCACGGGTAATAGATGCAGGACGACCGGTTGCGTCGACTTCCTGGAATAAATCATAACTGCAAGAAAGTACATTTACTTCTTTTCCTGCAACACTAAGTTTGGCTTTGAATGACATAATAAATCAATTTTAAATTAAAAATCAGTTAATTGTTATATTTAAAAAATAACTTAAAAGTTCTTGTTTCAACGAACGAAAAATGAAGTATATAACATTCAAAGGATAAATATATAATTTTTTTTAGTGAAATAGAAAAATTTTATAAAAATCTTCTACATCAAGTAATTATAGTAAGGTTTATAATGACTAGTCGTTATAAGGACGGGCTTGTTTTATATATAGTTGCCTTGTTTCCCCTTCCAGTTTAAACTCTATATCATAACCCAACCGGATGTATGACCAGTTATCGATTTTTGGACCAGCAAAATGTTTTTTTATTATTTCCAGTTGATTGGCCAAATTTTGTATTTCTTGTTCCGACATAACCAGTTTATTGCTGTTGAGACTGGAAAAAGCAATCACATCAACAACTATTTTATCGTTGTAAATAGCATTTGATTTTGTCGGGAAACATAAAAATTGGTCGCATATTACACCTTGTTTGGGTTTTACAACGCTTTCATCGCCAAGTTGAGCATTCACCAAAAATCCATTGCTGTTTCTTCTGTAAATGTTTTTAGTTAAGGCAACGCCATTTACCTGTTCATCTGGAAATGCCCTG
>JAHEEB010000129.1 GCA_024640925.1 Bacteroidota bacterium
ACCATAAAGATAAATAGAGCTTCGATAACCGTTTAGGGCTCGTAAGTCTGGAGGCCAGCCCATTACATCACGGAAATATGCAAAATCGGTATTAAATCTTGCTAACATTGGTGTAATAGCAGCCGATGTAACAAGGGAATTCTTGTTGGAACCCCATCGAAAACTCCACCAGTTCGAAGATGTAGTGCCAGAAACTCCTGAACAGTCATCTAATATGTTGGTTGGGGTAGCAACAGTTCCGTATTCATTTACAAAATTGTAGGAAATAGTGGGACTATATGTTGGCCATGTATATGAATTTCCTCCACTTGAAGCAGTTGTAGTTACTGAAACAGCACTACTTGCCGATGAGTAATTACCTGCAGCATCGTAAGCTTTAACTGTAAACGAATAAGTTGTACTGGCCGATAAGCCTGTAATAGTAGCTGAATTTGTTGTCGATGTTTGATAGGCAGTACCATTCCTTAAAATCTGGTAACCTGTAACTGCAACATTATCGGTTGAAGCTGTCCAGGAAAGGTTGCACCCTGAACTGGCTATATTACTGGCTGTTGGGGTTCCGGGTGTGGTAGGAACCTGAGTATCGCTGCCAGCAAATACTTTCCATTCCAGTATACCTGTTGCCATTGCGCTTATCATATAAATACGCAAACCTGTTGTTGTAATATTCAGTGAAAGGGTATTATATTGGTTTAATAATGTGCCAATATTTCCTGCAGTTACCCATGAACCACCGCTGTAATACTGAATGTATGCGTTGGTTGGCTGGTCTATTCCTGCTCCATCGTCCCACCAGTAAACGGAAGTCGAACTGATATTTTGTGAAGTAGTCCAGTCATATTGTACATAATTATATGTATTGTAATATGACTCTCCGGCCCAGTTACCATATGCCCCACTTGAATTATCGGTTGAGCTGGATGGTTCAACCCCATCGTTAACGGCAGTTAATGTTTCCCAGGATGATACCAACGAGGTAGACACCGTAGCATTTGGGGCTACATTTGATTGTGCTGTTAGTTTTGTAGTTGCTAAAAAACACAAAACGAACAATAAAAACAAAGAAATAATTGTACTGTTTTTTTTCATGTTGACTAGTTTTAGTTTAAAATAGTATTTGTGAATTAATGTTTAATCGCTCAATACAATAGAATTCATGTTCTGCAAAATACTGAATTACAATTTATTAATCATTTGGGTATTTCTAATAATCAGAACTTAATATAAGAATGGAAAAAAATAAAAAATTAGTACAATTTTAGAATATTATAAATTTTTATTTAACTTTTTTATTATAAATAATTGCATAATAGATTTATCTCAAATTTGTGATTAATCCAACTAAATTTCATCTAACGAAATTCCATGATTGATGATTGTAATACAGCTTTTTTTATATTGCTGTAAAAATTTCTTTATTGGGGCAGGTTGTTAATCCTGAATTATCTAAACATGGTTCTACTTTTAGTGTTTTAGAATCTGGAATAAAAAAACCCTGAAGAAAAAATCAACAGGGTCATTCTTGGAATAGGTATTGTGATCAAGAATTAATAAGTTTTTTATAATCATCGCTATTTAAAAGACTTTTGAGCTGAGAAGAATCTTTCATTTCAATTTTAATTAACCAGCCTTGATTGTATGGATCTTTGTTAACCAATTCAGGTGTATTTTCTAAATCAGGATTAACTTCAAGTATAGTACCAGTAACAGGCATAAATATATCTGAAACGGTTTTAACGGCTTCAATTGTACCAAAAACATCTTCTTTGTTTAGTGTTTCGCCCTTAGTTTCTATTTCAATAAAAACAATATCACCTAATTCACCCTGAGCATAATCGGTAATGCCTATATATGCCAAATTGCCTTCAGCACGTATCCACTCATGATCTTTGGTGTATTTTAAGTTTGAAGGTATGTTCATTTTGAAGTGTGTTTAATTGTTAAAAAATGTTTCTTTGGTAAAAGTAGGTTTTTCCTTGTTTTTAGAATAATATCTTAAGGTAATTTTTAAAATAATTTATTACAAAGTCATCTTAAGGCTAAATCCAAAGCTGGTTTCAGAGTTTGGATAATAGTTAGAGACGTGGGGTGTGTTCACGTTACGATCAAAGAAAACCTGTACATTTAATCGTGGGCTAAGCACATAGTCGGCAGTAATTCCAAGGGTAAATTTCCGGGCTCCTGTAGTAGGCTGATCGTCAGTATCTTCGGCTAGCGAACGTAATATGGTTATATTATCGCGTATGGTTAAATCAGCTTTCAGGTTTAAATCGCTTTTAATGGTTTTATTTTCACCAGTACGAGTAGTAATAGGTAATATCACATCTTTAAACTTATATCCGGCACCAACAACAATATCGTTATTATGAGTTTCGCTCATCTGGCTGTTATTCATGCTTAACGATAACAGACGGCCTTTACGGATTTCAAATTTGGTCATTAAATCGTTTTGCCATGATATGTCTACTCCAACAAGAGGGCTAAGATCTTCTTTTATCGAAACAGAATTTGGTTGATAAAGAGCATAAAAATTATCTTGAAGATCTCGCATCAACCCCCTCATATCAACTTCGTCCCCAGCAAGATTCTTATTGATATAATCCTGTTCAACGAAATAACTGACGTTAGTACTATAGCTGTTTATGTTATACTGTGACTTGTATTGATGTGTAAGAGATAAATTTTTAACAAATCGTTTAATAAAATCGATCTCAGAAAGTCCGTCAAAAGTAATTTTCCAATTCGGCATTATAGACCACGGAAACATTTCCAGAGAAATATTGTTTGGGTTTTTTCCAGTATAGGCCGAAAGAAATGCATACATTAATACTTCTGAGGAATTTTCGCTGTACCCGTCAGAGTAACCATTTACATTATTTTGAGTGAGGCTGGAAAAATATTCCGGGTTTTCTGTTCTTTTTTTAGCATTTAAACGACCAGCAATAGCCATTCGGCTATTTTTGAACTTGTCAAATGTTTTAGAATGCCATAAATTCTTTTCGTCGAGCTTTTCGAATGTACTATTCAGCGTGAGAACGGAAATAGAATATGTTCCTCCTCTGTATTTATTACCTATAGCATCATCTAAGCCAAGAACAGGTAAATAACTCTGTTCAGTTGAGTATGAGTGAGAAAGTTGACCAGTAATATCTATCCTTAACCCTTTGAAAGGTTCATAACTTGTTCTGAAATCAAATGTTTCTTTCACATCAAAAATAGTAGGATCGCTAAATGTTTCATTTTGTGTTAGCCAACCTTTTGAACTGGCTTTGTATAAAATGTTTTCATCTTGCCAACCTGCAACAAAAGGCCATTCTGGAGCACCATAAAAATCATTCAGGTTGAACCCAAAAAGATTTGTTTCTGGAATATATCCTGGAAGCATTGTTCCAGCAGTCCGGGTATAGTTTACATTGATATTTTTTACTCCAAGAATGAGTCTGACAGTATTATCGGCGACAAAAACGAATGGGTTTACTCCCTTTTCTATTTTTCCTTCTACCGAAACAGTTGCACCTGTTATGTCTTCATCAGCCTCAATAACAACCTTGTTTTCGCCATCTACAGTAGTTTTAACAGGTATTTCCTTTCCATCATCACCAACAACTTTTATGGTAACATTTTCCGTACCAAGCCGGTGAACAATGCTTTTAGGAGAGCCCTTCTTAAAGAAGGTTTTTTTAGTAAAATTCACTGTTTTGTAGCGGGTATCTTTGTCTTCTTTTTTACCCTTTGTCTTATTGTATTTAGTATCAAGCTTTTTAAAATAGCCAATTTTATTATAAAGGTTTTTCATATTAAAATTGCCTGAAAGCTTTATTGTATTTGAATTTTTCAGGGTATGTCCAAGCTGATATTCTGTATCAAGTAATACGGGGCCTCTTGTCCAGCTATAAGTAGCATCATAGCTTACTTTCAGGTCGGTCCAGTTTAAAAGTTGAATTTTGTTTATCGGTAGTTTATATGAGGCCGAGAACTTCTGGTTAAACTGTAGATTTCTTCCACCCTTATTGATATTTTGCCAAACCTGGTTTTTCCATTCCTGGTTATCAGGTTCAAATAAATCCGATTCTCCTGTAGGTTCATCAATGATTGCCCTGTTTGATGCGGAATAGTCAAATTTCAGATTTTGAGTAAGTTCCCAACGGAGTGTATATTCACGGTCCCAATATAATCCTTTGCTGGTTGTAGGTTCAATAATCATATCAGCATCGTCATAAACATCGCGCAGTTTCATAGTTTGATAATCACGGTCGAATTTAGTGGAGAATGTGAATGCCGAAGGTTGATAATTAAAATTAATGTCGCGAATTATCCTGAAAGCGGGTTTATTCAATGCTTTGACCTTATCAAATGGTTTTACGGGTTTTACAGTTTTATTATATACATAATTAAGCGAGGCACCATATTTTCTTAAGGTATTATATTCCGTGCTGTAATTATGAGAATATGTTTCGGAATAAACAGCGGTAGCTGAAAGATTTGAAGGTGAGAAAACTTTAATTTTTTTGAATTGCTTATTCCACCGTACATTTGTAAGGTTAATACTCTTTCTTTCAGTTACATCTTGCGATATATCTTTTATTTGTTCTCTTTCCTTATCTGTTTTAGCAAGTTTAAGAGCTTGTTCAAGTGTTACATCGGGGTCTTTTGGATAATAAAGAGGATTAATGGTAGTATTAGAATACCCCATATATAAAGGTATAGTTACTTTTGCTTTTTCAGGAAAGAACTTACCAAGTTCGAGGTTGGTCGATAGATCTAGCTGGTTAATTTCTTCTTGTTGCCTTTCTTCCACAGTTTGTTCTATGGAACCAAATCCCGGTTGACTTGTATTTCCTGCGATATTAATAATACCTAAATCGGCCAGTTTTGCCTGAATTTGCCCGGTTGCTGCCCAGCCACCTTTGTTGTTGAAATCGGTTAGCCTTAGTTCATTAAACCATACTTCGGCTGATTTTGCATCGCCATCATTATCAACTTGAACTTGTTCATTGCCTAGAATTATTGTTTCTCCTTTACCAGGATTTCTGATACCAAGCATAATCTGGCGAATATTACTCAGATTTGGATTACCTTTTACTTTCATTTTATTTTTACCATCGGGTCGTACAAAAAGTGATTGGCTAACAACAAAAGGATCGGTTTCCATTGCTTTGTTTCGGGCAAGTTTTAAATTCACGAATTTTTGTAATTCAAGCGATATTGAATTTGAATCTGTTGCCCAAACTTCCTCCGGATCAGTTGCTCCTGGTTGTGTTACAGCGAGAGGAACTTCATATTCATAATAATTGTTTTGATAATCCGAACCAATTCGTATAAATGCGGAAACCTCGAAATCGCTCAGTTCATCTTCTTGTTCTGGTAACGCCTCAGCGTGGATAAACATTTTTAAATACTTATACTGCCGAAGGTCGAGTTCAGTGTTTTTATACACTGCACGACCATCATTGTCTTCAAGGTCGGTAATTTTCATTAATAAAGACTGTTCATTTAGCTGCTTTACCTGTGGTTGACTGGGGTCTGTAACACGTGTAATGTCTGGAGGCAGAACATAAGCAACAGGCGATTTGGATCCATTTTCTTCTATGTTTACTGAAGATACTTCGAAGTTTGTCCCGCTTTGTTGGTTAGAAACAAGAGGAGTAGACTCATAAACATCGTCGTTGTATCTGCGCCATTCGCCCCTGACTAAGTCGAAGGAGGCAAATCGTAAGGTAACAGGTTGATCAAAACCTTTTAACATAACCCTCATAAACCGGATTGATTTGAAATCTTCGATATTGCCAATTTTTGACTCAAATGCGTCAATAGGTATCCTAAATAGATACCAGTCAGATTCTTTCCTGTCTCCTTTGGCCGCGAGGGTCATTTTGTCGATAATAAAGTTCGATCCTATTTTATAATCGTTGTTTCTTAGACTAACATGATATTGATAATAAGTTTCTGAAGTACTAAGAGTATTGTCCTCATTAATATCTTCTTTGTCAGGAGTCTGTCGGCTCGATGGCGAATAGGTAGCACTTTCATCAAGGGCGGGAGAGTTGTTCTCAAGACCATTATAATCTTTGTAACGTTCTTTGATACCATCTCCATTTGCATCATGCTCATCTCCGAGGAAATAATTGAAATCATCGGCCGCAGGGTCTTCCAAACCTGAAAATGCAGGAAAGAAAGTTTTTTCTTTTTCATTGCTCAGACCATCAATACCAACATCCTGGTATTTTCTTATGTCTCCACCAATAGCAAAGCCATCTACAAGAGAACGGCCTGTTGGAACTAAACCCCATACGGTTTGTTCAACACCCTCAACTACTTCGGAAGTTGGCAATCCATTTTCAAAAGATTTACGATTGTCCCTTAGAATATCTTCTGATATTTCACCCAAATGTATATAAAGGTCACCTCCATCGCCTTGGATATCATAATCAGCATAAGGATCCATCAACCAGAATTCGATGTATTCTATATTTGCTGTTTCAAAGTCGCTATAAGATATGGATCGCATAATACCGCCCCAACGATCCTCCGGATTTGAAAGAGTACCACTGCCAATAGTGCCTGGATCAAAGTTATAAGGGCCTCTTTCTTCAGGATAAAAATTAAGGTTGAAAACAGAAATCCGGCTTTGAAAGCCCGTTATATCTTCATCTTTATTTGGGAATAACTCCTGAACTTCAATTTCTCTTACATCATTTTTATTGACATCAACATTGTCTGGTTTCTCACCACCATCAGAATAAAATAAGCCGTCAATTGTATACCAGGCAAGTTTTGCCCTACCATATCCCGATGCAATTCCACTTTGTGCTGAGTTATAAAATGTCCCCAGGGTTTTATCCTCAGGTGGACTGCAGAGAATCCATGAATGTTCCTGTAATAGCTGTATTTTGGTTTGTGCACCTTCGAAATCGTCGATATAAGCAATTCCTTGTTTTGATATTGAACTTGATTGTCGGGGAATAAGTTGAGCAAATTCGGCATCAAATGCTATACTTGATTTTTCTTTCGTTTCTATAAGAGGTATTTTATCGATCAATGTGGTTAGGAACTGGGATTCTGTTCGGTACGAGGTATTTAAACCAAGAAGCGTATTAGAAATAGGTTCATCACCAATATTAACTTTCTCGGTAATTGATCGTTCAGACAATCTCAATGCGGTAGCTCCAACATTAAAGTTTTCTGAAAACTTGTAATCAAGATGTGTTCCTATCATTGACTTTGTCTGCATCCTGAACGAAGAATTGTTTTCCAGTTTTACCTGGATAGGAGTATTGGACTCGACCAATCCTTGATCCAGGATTTTAACACGCCCTAAGGCATAGTCTACCGTATAATCAACGTTTTCAACGAGGGTTCTTCCTCCAGCAGTTACAACAACAGAACCTTTGGGAACATTCATTGCGTTCAGCATAATATCCGAGCTTGCCGAACTTCTGTATTTACCGCGAAGGACAAATTTATTTTTCTCAGCTACCTGTTGAGCTTTCGTTTGTGTCGAATCGTAAAGTTCCTCAAAGGCATATTTCTTGGCTATTTTTACCCAATTCTCATTCGATCCATCAGCAGTTATTTTTTCTTTGAGATATTTCCCGAAGGGTTCCACCACAGGAAAAATTATTCTGCCATTTTTAGCAGTAATCGTAGTTCCTTCAACGAAATCAAACATTCCATCAGGGTAAGGTTCGTTCCGGGCATCGAGGTTATCCAGTTCAAGTATTTTTAATAATGGAATCTGATAAATTGATTCCGGTAGATATCCTTCTTTTTCAGTCAGATAATTTGTTGCAACGCCCGTTTTATCATTTAGGTAAAGTACATCTAAAACAAATTTTTCACTACTAACCTGATAAGCTCCAATGGAGTAAATGTTTTTCATCATCAGGTCCCAGTTCTTATATTTTGGAGTCTGTGTTGTTCCCTTAAGTAATTTTACTATAAGAACATTAGGTGTCTTTTTATCACTGGATAATTCCCCAACTTTATAAATCTTTCCTTTATAAGTAAATACATAGGCAACAGCCAGTATTTCATCGTTTCTTAAGGGTGATGTTAAGGAAATATATCCCAGTTTTTCATTAAGGGTAAATTCTCTGGTAGACAATGGACGTGCACTTTCGAGAGAAACATAATCACGGCCTTTTTCAAGTGTTGAGCTCATTCCGACAAATGCAGCATCAACAGTTGTTAAGTCTCTAACTAAGTTGCTTCCTGCCAAATTAGAATAGATATTGTTTAAATCATTTGAAGCTGGACTATTGAAAGTCATATCAGGCGAAATAACATTTGAGGGAGCCTGAAAGTTTATCTGGCCATCAGGTCCATAGCCTTCGCCAAGGTCCATGACACCAACAATATCTCGTATCTGTGTAAAATCATTTTGCTTAT
>JAHEEB010000789.1 GCA_024640925.1 Bacteroidota bacterium
ATATTTCACTCATACTGGCATATTTGAAATAACCTATCCACCCAAAGCCCAGTTCACGTATCTTTTGCGTTCGTTTGGGATTCTATCGATCAGCGTAAATAAAAAAGAACAATTACAGCGAAAATAATAAAACAGCAGACAGGTTTAGTGAGGCATTTTTCGCAACAACCTCCTTTGAGTAACCGGAAGCACCAAAATAAACTTTTGTGTAATAGTCAGTCAGTCCCAACTGACACATTACCTGGAATTCAAGTTCAAGACTATTGCTCAGCAAAAATGACCTTCCAAAATTCCCATAAATTCCGGACTGGTATTTATGAAAAGAAACATCGGATTCATATGAATTTAGCATATTATTTAAATAGGCTCCTCCACCCACAAAATTTTTTTTCTTTTTCCCTATAAAAAAATCACCACCGACGGGTATTTGAATGAAATGTAATCTAGCCCAGGGGTCATTGAGAATTGTTCGGGAATAAAACACTCCGGTTTTAATTCTTAAAATGGAATTGTGATTAAGTGCGAATAAAAGACCAGTTGAATAAAATGGGTTCAAATATCCCAAACTATTAGTTGATTCGTTTACTCCCATTATAATTATCCCGGTTTCCAATCCTACATCAAAAGGTTGTGCCATTGTTCTATTATCAAACAGAAGTACAATAATTATTATTAAGATTAGTTTCTTTAATATTGTAATATTCATACATCTTCTTCTATTTTCAAATTTGTCAAATATTGTGTGGAAAACCGGCTCAGCAGCCAGGGAAATAATTCCCAAAACCAAGCAGAAAAGTTTTGTTTTCATCGTTATTTTTTGATAAAAAGATGTTTGAAGGAGTTGAAAGGTTGCTTTTTGCAGAGTGATTTAGCACACCTTACTTGTCATTTCCAGTTTTTCACCGCAAGGAATTCTTTCTTTCTTTACTTCAAGATATTGCTCTAATGGATTTGAGAAAATAGCAACAGGTGTTTGTATGCTTAACAATGCAAATTATTACAACCAACTGTTTGCTTCGGCCCACTTTACGAACTTTCGGTTATACTAATTTTGGTTCTGAAACGGGTGCTGTTTGTGTTTTGCATACCTGGGGCCAAAATCTCAGCCTGCACCCTCATATTCATTGTATTGTAACAGCAGCAGGGCTTTCCTTATCTGGTAACTGGAAAAATATCGGCCATCGTGGCAAATATTTATATTCAGTTAAACTTTTGAGCATAGGGTTCTGGGGTCATTTTATAAATAGTTGATAAGTCCATAGCCACCAGGCCGGGCTTTCGTTCAACCGGGAGTTCATGTTTAGCTGCGCTGAGCTCCTTTTAGTCGGTTAGCTGGGCTGAGCCCTTCGGGTTTGGGCTGTTAGCCCACATGAACTCCTATTTATTGGCACATGTTTATTATTCTATCTTAATCTTCCCTTCCCTAACTTGTTTCAAGAATTCACGTTGTTCTTCGAATGTCATGCTAACCATTCTTGTTGCTAATTTTTCCTTAATTGAGCGAAAGAATTGAACAGTATCAAACTTTTTTTCAGTCATTGTTTTCATATTTCACAAATTCTTTAGGTGAACGAATTTCAATCATTGGATAACCCAAACGCAAATTAACTGAGTTAAAAAGCTTTATCTTATCGTAATTTACAATGTGCTTAAAGTTCCAACTTACAAGAACATCAAGTCTATTAACCGTGGCAATTGCAATATGGTAAGCATCATCAAGACTCGATTTTCCTAATATTTTTTCTTGGATGTAGGTTTCTGCAAGTTCTCTCGATTCATCATCCAATTCAATATATCTGTAGGAATCAACAGGAATTTTTGATTTTAAATCTCTTACGAAATCTGGTGCTAAACTCAATTCTGCCTCACTAATTTCTGAGAAATAAACCAAGAAATCCTTTTTGAAAATCCTATCAAAGAATAATTTGGTCACATCCTCAAATTCATCATCGAAGTATCCACCAACAACTGAGGTATCTATGTAAACTCGTAATTTCATTTTGTCATTTTTACAAAATTACAAAATAATTGACAGTTATCGCAATGTGCTGTTTTTCAACACGTGTGCTAATCGAGTAGGGAAAGATACGAAATATTTCGCATCGCCACCCTCTCAAACCACCGACCGGTATACTGTGGTTAAACATGGCTATATCTGACGAATAGTTCACTCGGTTTTTTTAATAGCAAAACTTGAAAAAACATGCTTTATCTACTTTGTTTTTTAATTTACCTCTCCGCTTTTAGCGTGTTTGCCCTTTATCCCTGAAGAGAAGTCCATAGCCGCCAGGCCGGGCTTTCCTTCAACCGGGAGTTCTTGTTTAGCTGCGCTGAGCTCCTTTTAGTCGGTTAGCTGCGCTGAGCCCTTCGGGGTTGGGCTGTTAGCCCACATGAACTCCTATTTATTGGGCAAAGTTGTTTATTTATATTATGTATGGTATAAATCTTTTGCTTCTTTTCATGTAAGCAATATATGCATCTCCAAAGAAATTAATACATTCTTTCTCATCAAATATAGCTGTTAGGTAAAGAAATATAGTTGAAAGTATTGATATAAATAATAATTCAAATGTGAAATGCTTTGAAAAAATTCCCCATGTCAAAAATAATAATGAGGAATAAAGTGGATGTCTTATATATTTAAAAATCCCTTTATCTACTAATTTAGTAGTTTTTTCAAATTGATAAAGAGTTTTTTCATTTCTATCACTTTTGGGATTTCCTACTTTTTTCATAATAATTATCCCAATAATAATCAGATAACCTGATATTAATAAAAAAATCCATGAGAATATTTGATTAATAGAAAACGCATTATCAAACCAGTACTTATAGTTTGTGGCAAAAAGCCATCCTATGCACTCCCAACTGAAGAATCTATAAAATCCATGACTCTTTAAGTTAAACATAGTTCTCCATGAGACAACAATTATTAGTACACTCAAAATCACAAAAATTATAATCCTATCCATCTCTTCATATTTATTTGTTGTATTGTCTTATGAACTCGTGGTGTCATTTTTACAATTTTGCACAATCGAGTAGGGAAAGATACGAAATATTTCGCATCGCCGCCCTCTCACACCAAAATGTGTAAGGCGGTTACTAAA
>JAHEEB010000790.1 GCA_024640925.1 Bacteroidota bacterium
TTGTAGGAATTATACTGGCTATAATTGCTTTAGCTATTTCTCAAAAATCGGTTAAAATGTATAACGAAAACCCTGAACTTTATGATGGTTATAATAACCTGAAAGCAGGAAGAACTACAGCCATTATCGGTTTGTGCTTAGGGGGTGCTTGTATTGTGTTCTTTATAATCTATATTTTGATTGTTGGCACAGCAGCCCTTTCTATGAGTGACATACTTAATCAACTATAGAAAAAATACTGTTATCAAGGAGCGGATTATTTTTTAAGTAATCCGACTCTTTTTTTAATTTCGGGTTATCTTGTTTAACCCATGATAATTTTATGGAACAGAACAAACAAAAACTTCCAAATTCAACAGCTACTTTGGTGCTGGGAATGCTTTCAATGGTATTTTGCTGGGGTTATCTGATATTACCAATCATTCTGTCAATTATTTCTCTTTCAATTTCCAAAAAAGCTATTGCCCTTGTAAAAGAAGATCCAGAACGTTATTTTGGATATAGCAATATAAAAACAGGGCGGATTTGCGCCTACATTGGTATTTCACTTTCTATTATTTGGATTTTATATTGCCTTGTTGCTGCATTTATCTATGGTACTTCAGCATTCAACTTTGGCTTTGCTTTTGGTAATCTATAAATAGAGACACTATAGAAAAGCTGTTACATAAAGACTGCTTTTTATTTTCCTCAATTATTTTATGTATGTAATAAAAATATTATTCAATGGAGCAATCTAATATTGATACTAATCTGGTAAATACCCAAAACAAACAACCTCTTCCTAATGCTGTTGCAACGCTGGTTTTAGGTATTCTTTCAATTGTTATGTGCTGGTGTTATGGACTTGTACCTGTTGCGCTTGGTATAATTGCCCTGGCAATTTCACAACGTTCAGTTAAACTGTATAAGGAAAATCCAGAATTATACAGTGACTATAATAATTTGAGAGCTGGTAGAATTACTGCCATAATAGGTTTGTGTTTAAGTATTCTCTTCTTAATACTACTTATTATTGTAATTATAACAGATTCCTCTTCTCTTTCGCCCAACATCTTTGATAACTTCTAGTCAAAAAATGCCGGTCGGATACTTTAATTATATTCTATAATGATTCAAATATTTCAACTGCTGCTCTAGATTTATTTAAAGTATAAAAATGTATTCCTGGGGCACCGCCAGCAAGCAATTCTTTGCATTGCCTGATTGTATAATCAATGCCTGCCTGATATGTTTTTATTGCGTTGTCTTTATAACTCTCTAAATTGTCTAGCAATTCGGCAGGTATTTTTGTTCCTGACATTTTGGTAAACCGTTCAATTTGCTTGTAGGAAGTTATTGGTATTATTCCTGGTATGATTCTGCAGGTAATTCCTGCCTTTCTAACTTTTTTAACAAAATTAAAGTAATGTTTATTATCAAAAAAAAGCTGTGTGATAAGAAAATCAAGGCCTGAACTTACCTTAATTTTCAAATTAGCAATATCCTCATCGATAGAAAAGGACTCCGGGTGTTTCTCGATATAACAAGCACCCGCCTTACAGAAATCAAAGTTTTCATCAACATAAGATATTAGCTCACTTGCATACCGAAAACCATCCGATGGAGGGATAAATTTCGTATCCCCTGTTGGAGGATCACCTCTGAGAAGCATAAGATTTTCAATGTTAACCGAACCCAAGTATTGCAAATCGCGTTCAACTTTTTCCCTGGTGGCGTTTACACAAGTATAGTGAGCAACCGTTGTTAATCCTATTTTATTCTGAAGGTAATCGACCAGGTTGAATGTCCTGTCCTGAGTTGATCCACCGGCACCATAGGTCACTGTAACGAATGACGGAGACAACCTCATCAATTGTCCGACATTAATTCCAAAATCAACAGCAGATATTTCATCTTTTGGAGGGAAAAACTCAAAGGAAAAGGTTCGTTCCTCAGATACAAATAAGTCAGATATTTTCATATTATACTAAATCCTGGTATATTTTTATAAATAGTTCAAATCGGTTGAAAGTAATCGTTCAATAATTGATTGGTTTGTTCCCTTCCTAATCGAATAATCTTCAACCTGATCTCTTGAAATTTTATCGACAAAGAAATATTTCGATTCGGGATGAGAAAAAAGGAGTCCGCTTACCGATGCAGCAGGCACCATTGAAAAGCTTTCGGTAAGAGTAATACCGGCATTGTCAGTAGCTTGAAGCAAATTAAACAATGTAGCTTTTTCTGAATGATCCGGACAGGCAGGATACCCATGGGCCGGACGAATTCCTTTGTACTTCTCTAAAAATAATTCATCGAGTGATAAATTTTCATTTTTAGAGTATCCCCAAATCTCTTTTCTTACTTTCAAGTGTATAAATTCGGTCAATGCCTCTGCCAACCTATCTGCCAGGGCTTTAATCATAATACTGCTGTAATCGTCGTATTTTACTTCGAATTCTTTTACCATTCTATCGACACCAATACCAGCAGTTACAGCGAATGCTCCCAGATAATCAATTGTTCCACTCTCTTTTGGGGCAATAAAATCCGATAAACACAGATTAGGAGTTCCATTCTCCTTTTTTACCTGGTTTCGTAAGTTATTGAATACTGCAATTGTTTTGCTGCACTGGTCATCAGAATAAACTTCAATATCGTCGCCCACGGAATTTGCCGGAAAAAATCCAACAACAGCATGTGCTTGAATAAGTTTTTCTTCTTCTATCTTGTCTAATAGTTTATTTGCGTCGTTTAAAAGTTTGCGGGCTTCTTCTCCCATTTTCGGATCGTCCAAAATCTGTGGATACTTGCCTCGGAGTTGCCAAACAACAAAAAAGAACATCCAGTTGATATACTCTCTTATCTCGGATATTGGAATATTATTGTAAGTTCTGATTCCGGTATAGGAAGGTTTTATTATTTTTGTTTTACCCCAGTCTAGTTTTAATTTATTTTCTCTCGCTTGTTTGATGCTGATATATTCAATCTTCGAGCTTGCTCCTGAATAGTTTTCTCTTAATTGTCTGTATTCTTCCTTGGTTTTTTTAACAAATTCATTTCGTAGAGTTGAAGATAATAAATTGTTTACCACCCCAACACTCTTTGAAGCGTCTTTTACATGAATA
>JAHEEB010000130.1:0-7608 GCA_024640925.1 Bacteroidota bacterium
CACCAAAACACTAAAACATCAAATAATTGACTAATGTAATTTTGATTTATTGATTTTCCTTTGCCACCAAGACTCAAAGACTCTAAGATACACTAAGATGGTTTTCTTTTGTGGATCTTCGTGATTTGGTACCTTTGTGGCTTTGCTTTGCCACCAAAACACTAAAACACCAAATAATCGCCTAATGTAATATTGATTTATTGACTTTCCTTTGCCACCAAGACTCAAAGACTCTAAGATACACTAAGATGGCCTTCTTTTGTGTTTCTTCGTGATTTGGTGCCTTTGTGGCTTTGCTTTGCCACCAAAACACTAAAACACCAAATAATCGCCTAATGTAATATTGATTTATTGACTTTCCTTTGCTACCAAGACCCAAAGACTCTAAGATACTATGATGATTTTCTTTTGTGAATCTTCGTGAATTGGTGCCTTTGTGGCTTTGCTTTGCCACCAAAACACTAAAACACCAAAAAATTGCTAAATGCAATAAACGGTAAAAGGAGTTCGTTTCAATTATTTTATTGCCATATACGGATTAAAGTGATAATTCCCGGCATTCACCAGGTAATATCGAAAGTCAAAACAACAAAAAAATCCCCTCCAATGAGTTATATCCACCTTTTTCATTACACGATATAGGAAAACACTAAATCTTAAATCGAATGGAAACACTATTTTACCTGCAACAAACTAAAAATTGCATTTCTAAAACAAAGGTTAAATGCAAAAACATGGTTCTCTTAATCCTTTTTTTATTGTCGTTTAAACCGATAAGTTATGCTTTAGATGTTGAACTTTTAATTATTACCCCTGAAGAGTTTGAAGACTATGCCCAGATCCTGGTCAATAAAAAGATTCAGACAGGTAGTGTAACAAACCCATGGCTGATAACCCTTGAATCGATTTATGCCGATGCCCGTTTTGACGGCAGAGACGAACCGGAAAAAATTAAAATGGCCATCAAGTATTTTGTCGAACATAATAATACCCGCTATGTCCTTTTGCTTGGCGATGGGGATAAATTTCCCGTCAGGTGGGTTAATGATCAGGAGATATATTTTGCAAGCGATTTGTATTATGCCGACATCTATAATGCCGATGGTTCCTTTTGTTCCTGGGATTATAACAACAACGATTTCTTTGGGGAACAAAGGCTGGGAAGGGGCAGTATCAGGGAGGTAAATTATGTCAATATTGATCATGCCGATTTGCATCCTGATGTTGCTGTCGGAAGAATACCAGCATCGACACCTGAAGAATTGGAGAGTTATATTGCCAAGGTAATCGAATATGAATACAAAACCCTTCACAGCAGCTGGTACAATAATTTCTTGCTGGCTGGAGGAAATGGCAGAAAGTGCGATCCTGCCATTCATTTTCTCGATATCTATGAGAATTTTCCTACGGATTTTAATCTAATTACATATATAAATCAGGCTTATTACGACCCGGTTGCAGGAGAAGATTACAGACCCTGTGATAAATCTGACACTGAAACTTACGATGAGTATGTAGCCAGAACCGGCTTGAACAGCGATCAAAACAGTCTTTTACGCAATGTCAAATCAGCTGGAAATACCGGAAGAATACCTGATATTATCTTTAACGAATTGGGTTTCTTTGGCTGGCACGACCATGGTATCAGAATAATAAGGGATTATAATGAAGATATTACAAATTACGGCAAGTATACCATTGGATACAACGATGGATGCAGTGACGGAACTTTTGTAGGTAAAATTCCTGTTGATGAATATCCCGTTAATCCGCCACCCGCTATACTTGAAACTACATCGCCATACAATATCGATATAGCCGTTCCTGAACATATGTTATTTGCGAAGAACAATATTACATCGCGCGAAACCGGATGGGTTGGAGCTGTTGCTGCTACAAAGGGATTAAGTTTCCCAGGTAATGGCGAAATGATGTTCCGGTTTTTTCAATCGTACGATAATCCTCATCCCTCGGTTGGCAGCAACCGATTGGGTGATATGTGGAGATCGATGGTTGAATATTGGCTTGAAGATGTGATTTTTGATGATGCGGGAGAATTCGATCTGCACGTAATGTTTGACAAATACTCCATTGATTCTGCCACATGGTTCAATAAATATGAAATGCGTTTTGGTATTGCACAAACAATGGCTAACACCCTCTTTGGCGATCCTTCTTTACAACCGGGAGGCATAGAACCGGCATCGGGTTTCGACAATACCGCCCCTAATACGACAGACAATACAGACAACTGTTGGCACGGCAACAATGTTACCGTTAGTTTCACTGCTACCGATGCTGTATCTGGCGTTCGATTTACCCGCTACAGAGTAGACAGTTCGGCTTGGATCAATGGCAGCTCAGTTACAATAAATGCACCTGATAATCACAGCAATGATGGGAAACATTTTATCGAATATTATTCGGTTGACTGGGCAGGTAACATGGAAAGTACGAACACATGTGTTGTAAAGATCGAGACTGTTCCTCCAATTACTACCATGCTTCTCAATGGCAAATCACCATTTACACTGTTGTGCCCTTGTCCCATAGGTTATTCATGCGACTGTCCTGAAAATGGATGTTATGGCGATGGAGTTGAAGTAAGTATGACCGCGACAGATAATTCATCCGGAATTGAAGGAATTTATTATTACTTCGAGGGCTCCAGTTATGGTAGTTATGCACCTATTACATATGTCGGACCTTTTACAAGAACAGGCGGAGACATACTTGGAACCTATATCATACACTACTGGGCGGTAGATGGTGCCGGAAACCATGGGGCCGAAAGAGTGGTTGATTTTTGTGTATCAAACATGCGTGCAGGAATTATAAGTGAAGAAATGGAGATTCTCGAAGGTATTAAAGAAATTGTATCCTTCAGGGCAAGAGAAAAATATCAATCGCCATTTTCAGATATTATTGCTGCCCGATATGAATATGCTATTGACGATGAAGAACTAAAATGGATCGTTATCGGAACAGATTTGAACGCAAAAGATGGTTTCGGAATGGATTGGAACACAGAACAATTTACAAACGGTGACTATCGTATCCGTTCAACATATTATGGGCAATCGCTGACCCCAACTCCAATAAAAACCGCTGCTACCCTTGGAAAAATCATTCATCAGGATGAGTTTATTGTCACTGTTGCCAATTTTGATGAAACTGCCTATAATTTTACTTTACAGGCTGCTGATACTATTAATCGTGGCGAGATGATTGATTTCAATATTACATTAAAAAATAATTCAAAAGAGGATAAAATAATGGGAGCACAACTAATATGCAAAATCGATAAAGAACTCTTTGATACGATTCAAATTTCTAATTATGGTTCTTTAAATAATTCAGGCTGTCCGGAGTGGCATGTTAAATTATTGAATCCGGGAGAAACCTGGAATGCTCATGTCTTCGGATATTTAAAAAAACAACTAACTCCCGGCCTGAACATTAAAGCGCAGGCCTATATCCTCGACACCGATTTATCCATTATGCTAAGTGATGATCCAAGTACACCGGAAAAAGGCGACCATACCTGCACCAAGGTGAATTCTTTAAATGCCACAATACTTGGTTATGTAAAAAATTCCATGAACAACCAGCCCGTTATTGCCAAGGTGTGCCTGGATGGCTCTGTAAATGAAACGGGTTATACCAACAGTTATGGAAAATTTACTTTCAATAATCTGCCTACAGGTATTTATTCCATTTCCGTAATACCCATTGATTCGTTGTACCAAAAACAAAAATTCGATACCATTGCCTATTTGAAAGGTGATGGGGCAACCGATACTGTTTACCTTTACCTGAGAAATAAAGATAAGAAAGCACCTACCTCAAAAATAAAGCAGGGAATTAATGCATTATTCTCCTCCGATACTACAATGATTAAAGGTATTGCATATGATTATAACCCGGGAGAAGGTGTAAAAGAGGTTCAAATAAGTATCCAGCGCCTGGATAATTACAAATACTGGAACGGAACACAATGGACAAACACAAAACATTGGATTAAAACTGATGGTGCAGAAAACTGGAGTTTTTCGAAAGAGTTATTACAATTCGAATCAGGTAAATCATACATACTACAGACAAAAGCGGTTGATTTTGCCGGAAATGAAGAAGTTCCAACTACTTTCAGGTTGATGAAATCCATTGCTACTTCAAAAATAATTTTCCCGGCCAATACAATTGTTAATTGCGGAAATACGTATTTTACATGGAGTAACGTCAATACGGAATATTATTATTTGCAGGTTGCCAACAATCCGCAATTCATTAATCCGCAAATTAACATGGAGCAAACAGAAGGAACAAGCTATACTGATTTCGGATCTTTAGATAATGGCACCTATTATTGCAGGGTAAAGGCCTTCAATATGCCTGTTGATAATCCTGAACTGGGACCTGTTGAAGGAGAATGGAGCGAACCGGTTATTTTCAGCAAAGCATGCAACCAGCCCGATTCAGTAAACAGCATCCTGGAGGTAGTTGACAATCTGATGTCGGTCTATCCGAATCCTTCCATTAGTTATACAACTATTTATATTTTGAATAACTCATATCAGAATGTAAGAACACAGGTATTTTCAATAACCGGAGCACTTGTCGCCGATTTGTACAATTCGTACAGCAATCAGGGGGTTGTTGAAGTTGTATGGAATCATGGAGATAAACAAACTACTCCCGGAACCTATATAATAAAATCTACCGTTGGAAACAGAAATTACTATTCCAAATGTATTGTAATGAATAAGTAAGTTATAAGCTGAAAAACATTGAGTCTTGCCCTGCGAGGAGATAAAAATCCCGCAGGGCTCGATTGTATCTCAAATATCTGCCTTTGGTTTTTTCAGATGAAACCTGAACCTTAAATAAATGGCTATAGTATATAATCCTATTATTAAAACCCCACGGCTGGCGCGGATTTATAATCCGTGACCTTTTATTCGTTGTGTTTTGTGTAGCACATTAACCGTTGTCCGAATGGCTGTGCCTGCGGACTCCGTTAAAGATAAAAGAGAGCTAGTAGAAATGTCGGGCTTTTTACATATTGTTACCAACCAACATATCCGCACTGCAAAGCAGGTAGAAAATTAAGTAATATGACTTCGAGTGGATATACTGATTATTTGAGTAATTTTGTATATGTAGATTAAAAACTGTGTTTCATACTTACCAGCGAAGGCTGCATAAAATATAACTCAACAGCGAAAACGTATACCTACGAATACCATATAAAAGACCACCTGGGCAATGTGCGCTTGGCGTTCGACAGCCTTACCACAGGTATCGATATCATTCAGGTAAACGATTATTATCCATTTGGCATGAAGGCAGACCTTGCCCAGTATGAGAACAACGATAACAGGTATTTATACAACGGTAAAGAACTCCAGAAAAACACGAATTGGTTAGATTATGGCGCCAGAATGTATAATCCCGCTCTGGGACGGTTCCATATGATTGATCCTAAGAGCGGGAATTTTGCTGAACAAAGTCCTTATATATATGCGGGTAATAATCCTATTAAATTTATTGATATTAATGGGAAGTTTTCTTTTGATCCTAGGCAGTTAGACTATATTAAACTGAATTATCCAACTGCCTATGCATATATTATGGAAACTAATAAATCGAGTGGAAGTATTATGGATTTAGCTAAAAGCGAAGCATTTCAAAATGCCTTAATTAAAAATACAGGCCAATCTGTATTTCCAGATTCTTGGGTTGGTGATAATTTAACATTAACTGGAGAACAAATTAAAGGTGATTTTGCAGGAGGTAAAGGCCCAATAATAAATGTAACTATGAATCCAGGGAAAAAATATAATCCGTTATTTTTGGGAGATCCCCAAAAAACTGGAGGATATAATCCATTTGACAATGGCAAAGAATGTAAAACTTTTGATATTAATGAACGATCACTTATAAATCTTGAGAATGCTATAAAAAATGGAGATAAAAGAGAGCAACAAGCTATGCTTTTAGAATTTACAACTACAACTACTCATGAATATTTAGAATCCTATAGTAATGACAATTTAATAAGAATAAAAAATGAAGATGGTACTATTAAAGAATATGGAGTAAGTTCAGCAATTAATGAACTATATGGAACTTCTCCATCATTTTCGAGTCATGATTTAAAGTCTTCTTTTTTAGTGATAGATGGAATCACTAATACAAAATCTTCTCTTATTCCAAATCTTCCTGAATCAAATTTACTAATGAAAAAATTAAAACAAATATCTTTACTTTTATTTTTTTGTATTTGGTTTGATCAACTAATATATTCAACATCCTTATCCGAAATTGATAGTTGCAATATTGAATTCACAGAATCAGTCTTTTTTGAATACTGCCCTTATTCTTTTAAGTTAGTTGTTTCTGATACTTCTGATATAACAATTGAAGGAGTTAAAAACTGTTCTATTAAGAGAGGACCTGCATGTTCATATACTGCTGTATTTCAGGGAGCACGTGGTGGTATGGGGCAGGCAATTATTTCCGTTTATAGAAAGGAAAAAGATGAAAAGATAATACTTACAAATAAAAAAATAGTTTTTAAAGGACTTAAAAAAACTGCAAATATTTCAAATCAGTTTTACTCTGGTAATTTTATTTTAAAAAATCAATTAAAAAATGCAAGTATATGTGCTACAATAAAAAATCATGAGTTTGGAGTCTACTTTGAAGTTAAATCATTTACAATGACGATAGTAAAGAATAATAATCTGATTGATCTACAAAGCATAGGAGAAAAATTTACCGAAGAACAAATGAAATATATTTATGAGTTTGATGATGGAAAACCTGTAATTATCAGAAATATTATTGTTGAATGTTTTCCGGGTTCTATAGAGAAGGAATTAATCGATCCTATCGTTTTCTTTATTAACACAGATTTATGAAGATTATATTCTTTTTATTAATAGTCAATAGAAATGAATTAGAATGAGAGAATTAAAAACAATATTAATATTAATTTTTTGCATCGGATTTGACTATCAAGTTTTTTCAAATTCATTACAAAAAAAAGACAGTTGTAATATTGAATTTACAACTACAATATTTTTTGAGGTTTTTAATTATTCATTTAAACTAAATATTGCTGATACTTCAAATATAACCGTATTAGGTGAACAAAATTGTTTTGTGATAAAACAAAAAGGTTTAATTTACAATGTTGTTTTTTGTGGACCACCCAATGGAGGAATTGCCATTATATCTGTATATAGAAATGAAGGAAACAGAAAAAAGAAGATTTACAGCAAAGAGATCAAATTCGAGAGTTTAGTTATTACAGGAAAAATATCTGGTGAGTTTTATTCCGGGAGTTATATTTCAAAGAAACAATTGAAAAACTCAGCAATATTTGCAACCATTATAAACTATGGATTTGGATATTATTTTCAGGTTAAATCATTTATGATGACAATAGAAAAAGAAAATAATGTAGTTGACATAACTTCATTCAGTGAAAAATTTACTGATGAGCAGATGAGATATATAAATGAATTAGATGAAGGAAAGCCTGTTATAATTAGGAACATAGTTATAGAACGAAATGCTACAAGTAAAGAAAAAATGATGATA
>JAHEEB010000130.1:7618-8376 GCA_024640925.1 Bacteroidota bacterium
GATTTATAATAATGCAAAAAAACAAGAAGCAAAAACTTTGCTCAAAGCACTAAGCCTTTAACCTACCAAAGGAAGTTCAGCAAAATTAATTTTTTACGTTTTTTTAATATTGTTGTCATCACATAACTTATTAAAGCTGTACACTTTAGATACTCATAAAGATGTATCCATTCTACCAACTAGGTCATAGAAAAGACTTGCTTCTTTTATTACTTTTGGGTATAGTGGGGAACTATAGCTTTAATTTTTGTTTTAACAGGTCGAAGAGGCCATGGGTATACCCTTATATTTAGAAAAAATAAAATTAGAATAGATATTACTGGTACTTATACAGACTCCATCTTTACATCTCAGTACGTCGACAAGAGGAATAGCTCTTTTTTAGCTATTCCACCTTATCAACTTGACAATTAACCAAACTATTAACTATATAACTTTGGTTCTCAGGGATACTAGCGACCTGAGAAATCAAAGAACAACTCCATATTTTTTGAACGCTGTTTCCAGTAATCGAAATACATATTTTTCTTCCCTGAAGGTCCCATGTTTACCGCGACCTGCGATTTTGTACCCATGGCAGGTATTCCATGCATAAACGAGATATCGCCTTTGGGGAATACAGGTGCCGTGTTGTAAGGATCACCTGGAAATTCCGGGGTAAACAACCGTAGGAAGATGTCTTCGTCTGTGGTTACAATGGTAAAATTCTGCTCTCTGGTAAGAATTTTTGCCCAGTACAGATTCGAATAATATCCTTT
>JAHEEB010000791.1 GCA_024640925.1 Bacteroidota bacterium
CAACAAGTGTTGGATTTGTATTAGCTGCTCTCTCAGGTGTGGCATCCCAACCTATATTTGGCTTAATAACAACCGTTTGTCCGCTTTTGACAAATGCTTTTATCCCCCCAAGTTCCGCAATGCCACGTTCAAACATAATATCGGGCATTCCACCCTTTACTGCCACCATATCAAATGGTCCCTCCAATGTACTGTTAACAGATGCAAATACATCTCTTATTCCACCCAGTGATAGCAATGCCCCTGAAGCAACAGAAACGCCTAATGATTTCTTTAAGAAAGCTCTCCTTTTCATATCCTGAATTTGTTTTTAGAAAATTAGTTATTTTTCTCTAAATGAAACACTAAAAAAATGAAATAGGAACAAATTTTAACAATTCACATCGATATGACACACTTTTTTTATAAAAATTTAAAATGTATGATTGGTGATTTTTAGCTTTTTTTGGTCGGTTTATGACTATAACTTGATTTTATTTGCATAATAAATGCTTATTCCATACTTTCATTATCTTACTTTTGCATAATACTATTGATGATTATGAAGTTATTGTATTACGATTGTTTTGCAGGCATAAGCGGGGATATGAACCTGGCAGCCATGATAGATTTGGGCGTACCAATAGAATATCTCATATCTGAGCTCAAAAAGCTCAATATCGGTGGATATTCTATCGAAGCAAGTAAATCGCTGAAAATGGGAATTTCCGGAACCAAGGTTGATGTAAAAGTGAATAATGGCACAGGATTCTCTATGATTACCGATACTGGACATTCTCATGGTCATTCCCACGGTCATAATCACTCTGTCGAAAAAAGAGGACATGAACATCGCAGTTACAACGATATAAAAAAAAGCATTGAACAATCTGAATTATCGACAGATGTAAAAAAAACCAGTATTGCCATTTTCGATAAAGTAGCTGTTGCTGAGGGAAAAATACATGATAAGCCAGCTGGCGAGGTCCACTTCCACGAGGTTGGAGCAGTTGATTCCATTGTTGACATTGTTGGTGCAGCTATATGCTATCATTATCTGAAACCAGATAAAATTTATTGTTCTACTGTTGAACTTGGTGGCGGTTTTGTTGATTGCGCGCACGGAAAATTTCCAGTACCTGCTCCGGCTACTGTTGAAATTCTGAAAGATATTCCCGTAAAGCTTGGAACAGTTCATTTTGAAACAACAACACCCACAGGGGCTGCGATTCTGGCAACACTGGTCGATAAGTTTATCGACAAACTGCAATTTTCTATTGAGAAAACGGCTTATGGTATCGGACATCGCGATATGGAAATTCCAAATGTTCTGAGAGTACATATGGCAAAAGCTACATTAAAGACCGATACAGAGGAAGCCATAATCATCGAAAGCAATATCGATGATATGTCGCCAGAACATTATGAATTCTTAGTTGAAAAGCTTTTTTTTAAAGGGGCACAGGATGTTTACCTTACACCAGTTATAATGAAAAAATCGCGACCAGCAACAAAGATCAGTGTTTTGTGTTCTTCCGAAAAGCAAACAGAATTGGAAAATATTATATTGTCGGAAAGCACAACGCTTGGAGTACGATGCTTCCCGGTAATAAAAAAAATACTCGAACGAAAGAGCTATACTGTTCAGACAAAATATGGCCCCATAGATGTTAAAACTGCCTTTTCCGATGCAGTTGATATAAAAATTAAACCTGAGTATGACCAATGCAGGGATGCGGCAAACAAATTTAATATACCACTCAAACAGGTTATTGATGAGGTACTGGAAACAATGAAACAAGTTAAACATGGATAGCAATTCAATAAAAAAACTGCTCGAATCAGTGAGCAATAAGGACATTTCCGTAGCTGATGCCTTGAATCAACTAAAAGATTTTGAATACAAAGAACTCGGCTACGCCAAAATTGATAATCACCGTAGTTTACGCACCGGATATCCCGAGGTGATTTTCTGCCAGGGAAAAACCCCGGAGCATGTCGCTGGTATTTTCAAATACATGAATACTCACGATACAAATATACTGGGGACAAGGGCTACAAAAGAAGATTACCAGGAAGTCATTAAAGATTGTCCCGAAGCCGAATACAATCCTTTAGCCAGAACAATTACTTTAAAAAAGAAAACTGAGGAAAAGACGCAAACTCACATAGCTATTATTACTGCAGGCACCAGTGATATTCCTGTTGCAGAAGAAGCTGCTATTACTGCCGAAATTTTCGGTAACGACGTTCAGCGGTATTATGATGTTGGTGTAGCTGGTATTCACCGGCTTTACGATAAAATGTCGGAAATTAAAAAAGCCAGGGTATTAGTTGTAGTTGCTGGTATGGAGGGAGCATTGCCCAGCATTGTAGGCGGCATGGTCGATAAACCAGTTATAGCTGTACCCACATCGGTGGGTTATGGTGCTGCATTTAACGGACTTGCAGCATTATTAGGAATGCTCACCAGTTGTGCCAGTGGTATTTCTGTTGTGAATATAGACAATGGTTTTGGTGCAGGTTATCTGGCCAGTATGATCAATAAACTGTAAAAAAACCTTTCACATGCAGCAGATTGCGACTCCGGCAGTTCTTAATACCGCGTATTTGCCTAATATCCAATATTTTTCTAAAATATTTTCCCATAAGAGTTGTATTATCGATATATTCGAGACGTATCAGAAGCAATCGTACCGGAACCGTTGTAGTATTTATGGGGCAAACGGATTATTGGATCTTTCGATACCCGTTATTAAGACCAATGGGAACCAGACAAAAACAAAGGATATAGTTATTGAATATGAAATGAACTGGCAGATGGTGCATTGGCGTGCCATTGTTTCGGCTTATGGACATTCGCCTTTTTTTGAGATTTTTGAGGATGAACTAGTACATCTTTTTGAAAAGAAAGAAAAGTACCTCATTGATTTTAACATGAATATAATAAATCAGATTGCCAAATCGATTGGTAAAAAATTGGATATGAAGTATTCCGATAGCTTTATTCAATTTGAAGATAAATCAAGCGATTACAGGCCTAATATCCACCCCAAACCACAAATGCAAAAACCCGATAATACTTTTCGTCAGATTCCATACTTCCAGGTTTTTTCTGATAAAT
>JAHEEB010000792.1 GCA_024640925.1 Bacteroidota bacterium
ATTTATTGGTTTCCCTGGTAATACTTATTACGGGAGGAAAACTATGGATAACATCATTTTCCTTATCAAAAAACTCGTGATATTTAAACACATTTTCCAAAGCTTCAATCATAGCCATTAACACTTTCTTATAGACGTTTTGTTTCACCTGAGTCTCGAACATTTTCTCTTTAAGTTCGTGAATCAGTTGACCAATAATCTCATACAGGATAGGACCTTTATAATAAAGAAAAACTTCTTTCTGCATATTTATTTATCGCCTACAAGGAAAATAATTCAATATACGATTTTTTTAATGAGAAGTTCCATTGTTATCAAATTGTTCGATATATCCAATATCAACGAGAAGGTTTTTCTCTTTGGAAGCATCAACTGCCAATTTATCGCAGCGGTTGTTTAATTTATTGTCAGCATGCCCTTTTACCCAATGAAATTTTATAGTATGTTTCGGATATATTTTCAAAAACCGTATCCATAAATCTGGGTTCTTTTTGTCTTTAAATCTTTTCTTCTACCATGAAAAAACCCAACCCTTTTCCACTGCATCGCATACATACTTTGAATCGGTATAAATTGTCACCTCACTTTTTTCAATTTTTAGAGACTCCAGGGCGACAATTACCGCTAAAAGCTCCATACGGTTATTGGTAGTCAGTTTAAACCCTTGCGAGATCTCTTTATAGTAATCGCCCGATTGTAAAACAGCCCCATATCCACCCGGACCAGGGTTTCCGCTAGCCGCTCCATCTGTATGTATTATAATTTTAGGAGGCATTTGGTGGTATTTGTAGTCCCGTATTCGCTAAAAAAAGGCGTATAGCCATAGCCAATAATATTATCCCGAAAACTTTCTTAAGTATCAGGATTCCTGATTTACCCAAAATCTTTTCAAACAAACCGGTAGCCCGAAGCACAAAATAAACCACTACCATATTTAATGTCAGTCCTATCAGTATTTCGAGTATATTATATTCTGATTTAAGAGAAATAAGTGTTGTTAATGATCCAGCTCCGGCTATTAGCGGGAAAGCCAAAGGTATAATTGATGCTGATTTTGTCATGTCATATTTGTAAATCTCAATTCCCATAACCATTTCTAGTGCAATAAAAAATAATATAAGAGAACCAGCAATGGCAAAGGATTGCAAATCTACTTTGAATAATCCGAGAAATGGTTCACCTATAAAAAGAAATATCAACATGAGTACAAAAGCAACCATTGTAACCTTAAGTGCGTTTACTTCAACACCTTTTGCCTTAATATCGATAATTATAGGTATTGATCCGGTAATATCGATTACTGCAAACAGCACCATAAAATTGGTCAATATATTGACAAATTGAATTTCCATATTTAAGAATATTTAAGCGGCGATTAAGTTATAAAAAAAAAGCCCCCTCTAACTGAACAGGGGCATGAAAAATATCATAAATCATGTTAAAGTTTAAAAAATAAAAAAATAACCAGTCTTCTTTAATTCACAATAGATAATTCTTCGATAAGGTTGGTGGCACCGGCATATTTATCGATAATAAACAGGACGTACCTTATGTCAACACAAATGCACCGCTGAATATCATTCTCAAAAATAATATCTCCACTCATTGCTTCCCAATTACCATCGAAAGCAATACCTATTAATTCGCCTTTTCCATTTATAACAGGACTGCCTGAATTTCCCCCCGTGATATCATTTGTTGTTGTGTAACAAACAGGCATAACACCATCAGAAGCATATTTTCCATAATCTTTTTTTCGATATAATTCTTTAAGTTTGTCTGGCACTATAAATTCTGGGTTTGAAGGATCTTCTTTTTCCATAACCCCTGCAAGAGTTGTGTAATAGCGATATTGAATTGCATCGGACGGAGAATAGTCGCGAATATTTCCATATGTTAGACGCATTGTAAAATTTGCATCGGGGTAGAATACTTTATCTTTTTCCATTTCTATACGACCCTTCATGTAAAGTCTCATGGCCTTATTAAACTCATCAATTCCACTCATATAACTCTCCCTTTCGTTCGAACGAAAAGCAATCACACTATTAGCAGCAAGAAATGCCGGATCGTTCAGAAGGGTTTTTAGATCAGGTTTTTTTAGAAACTCATTAAAACGATCGTGACTTACAAAGAGTGATTTTTGAAACATATTATCGACATACTTATCAATGTTCCCTTTAAATTTCTTGCCAATCGTTTGATAAAAGGCAGGTCTCTTTTCTGCTGGTATGTTCTCAGCATAAGCTTTAATCAGGGCTTTTGTAACTTTAATGTCAGTAGGGGCATTATAATCCTTATAAAACTCATAACCTGCTATTTGTAAGTTTTTTAAACTATTTTCAACAGACATTTCCAAATCTGTTTTGTCAATACCCATTTTTACATTTTGAAGATTGATTGCAAGCTCAATAGATTCAAAAGCTATACTGAAAATTTCAACTCCCCGCATAAACGATTCATTTAGCATCTGAAAATTAAAGTATGAATCGTGTCGGTCTTCATAATATTTTTGAATATCAGTTAAAACATTTCCATACTCAGTTTTTCTGGCTGCATCGGCATTCACCCAATTTGTAAATTTGGCTTCTTCTGCTTTTTTTTGATCAATAACTTTTAAATTGTCAATTCCTTTATTTTGTCCTATTGAGTATTTCCAATAATTAGCCGAACGTGAATATTTTGTTGTGTATTGTATGTTAACAGCTTCGTTTGCCAGCATATCTTCCTTTATAATATCCTGGCGTATACCCCTTATTTTAATACGTATCGGGTTGGTTACATCATAAAGTTCCTTTACTCCCCATGAGGATATATACCTGTCTGTTGAACCCGGATAACCCAAAACCATGGCAAAATCATTTTTATTTACTCCCGCTAAACTAATAGGAAGATGGTATTTAGCCTTAAGGGGAATGTTTTCACTGGAATATTCTGCTGGTTTACCATCGGGACCTGTATATACCCTAAAAATGCTAAAATCACCTGTATGACGGGTCCACATCCAGTTATCAGTTTCATCCCCAAAATTCCCGATAGATCCGGGAGGAGCCCCAACCAAACGCACATCACGAAATTCCTCATAAACAAATAAAAAATACC
>JAHEEB010000793.1:0-1649 GCA_024640925.1 Bacteroidota bacterium
GGCCTTATTGTTCATTCTGCTGAATGGACAAATGGTCTTATTAAGCAGTTTAACATTGATATAAATAAAAAAGGAAGTATTTCGGATTTATTGAAAATCTGCGGATATGGTGTTCCGAATCTTCGAAAAGCAATGGATAGCATCGGAAATAGTTTGACATTGATTGCTCAAGAAGAAATACAACCTTTTTGTAAAAGAGAAAAGGATGGAGGTTATAAATCTAAAGAAATGCATTTGTTTAACCTTCCTTGGCCTAAGCAAGAACTTTTAGATTTAGGTGAAAAAATTGTTAAACTTAGAATAACCCTTTCTTATTTCATTGAGCCTGGTCCAGGTGAAATTGGCTGGAAAGATAGGTACAGATATGCATCTCATGCGCTGAGATTTGAGTTAAATAATCCGTCTGAAACTTCTGAGGTTTTTAAGCAAAGGATAAATGCTGCCATAGAGCGTGATGAAGATTATCAACCTGTCAAAAATGATACTGATAGATGGACTATTGGGAGTGATTTAAGACATCATGGGTCTATCCATTCAGATTTTATAGAAAAGACTGCTGCTGAAATAGCCTCTTGTAATTTAATTGGAATATATCCAGTAGTTGGTTGGTGGAGAGAAAGGACAAATTTAAAATTAATGGAAAAGAAAACCAGATACACGTTAATTATATCATTACATACAGAAGAAGTTGGGACAGATTTGTATACGCCAATCATTAATTTAATCAATACGCCGGTGATTATTAATATATAAATCCATAGCACAAGCGTAAGCATATTTGCAAGCCTATTCGAGTCATCACTGAATTCAATGCATCCTCTTCCGGTAACAATAATTTTACGAGTCTTCTTGTATCCGTTATAAAAATTAGCCTTGGTACATGCTCAAAAGACTTTCTTCTCGCTTCGTCATGTTACAGCATGTTTAACAACTTGTTATGTTGAGTATGCAGATCGTAATGTTGACTATGCAGATGCTTATGCTAAGGTGGCAGAACGTTATGTTAGGTAGGCAGATGACTATGTTGAGTATGCAGATCGTAATGTTGACTATGCAGATGTTTATGCTAAGGAGCAGAACGTTATGTTAGGTAGGCAGATGATTATGCTAAGAGGGCTGATGTAAGGACAGGAACCAAATCCCTGACCGATGCCCGCTCCACTGCACAAAACATGAATGTTACTTCATATTACCGGATTTTATTATATTTGAAAAATCAAAACAGAAACTCAACCCCGAAAAAACTAAATAACATCAATCACAAACAACCTATATATCATGAAAACTATCTTTTTACTATCAATCGGATTGTCTTTAATTACCTGTTTGTTTTCTCAACCTGCAGGTATGGTCTTTGTTCCTCAGGGCAGTTTCACCATGCGGGTTATAGAAGATAAAGATACCGTGAATGCCGCCGTTTCAGTCGATCCATTCTGGATGAGCAATGAAATTACAAATAGCGAGTTTAAAGAATACATTAATTTTTTAATACAAAATCCCGATGAAAAAATGTGCTTCATTGATTTTGAACAGGGCGATGAAGAAAATGTAAAATGCCTGAAATGTTCAGAGATTATTCCCGACATAATCGATTCAATTAATTTGCCTTATCCCGATTATCTTTCGAATGATAAATACAAGAATTACCC
>JAHEEB010000793.1:1659-3098 GCA_024640925.1 Bacteroidota bacterium
TATTGCGCCTGGAAAACGAACATGGAAAATGATAAATTGAAAAAAGAAGGAAAACCTGCCATTCACAATTACCGTTTGCCATTGGAAGAGGAATGGTATTATGTTGCCTCTCAACCCCAACCGGTAAAAACGATTAATAACTTATTGGGGCCTTCAGAATCCGTTAATCCAAATGCCTGGGGTTTAAATAATTTTGCCGGTAATGTCTCTGAATGGACAGCATCAAATAAAAATACCAAATGGAATAAAACAGAGCCGTATAGTGAAGAAAAAACAATAAAAATTGTGCGCGGTGGTTCATGGAAATCCAAAGCTAATATTGACGAACGAATAACATTAGACCAAAACTCGAGAGATGCTTATATTGGATTTAGAATAGTTCGGTCATACACTGGTAAAGAAGAAGAATCAACCTACTTATTCAGCCCGCCAGAACCAACCAAATAGACAATGAGCCAAAAGAATTCTCTCTTGTAAGATTATAAAAAAATGTAACTTTACAGGAGAAGATTGTATTAGCATTGAAACTTTACATTAAAAATATGGTGTGTATACGCTGCCAAATGGTAGTTAAGTCCGAACTTGAAAAGCTCGGGCTGAAATATATTGATGTAAAAATTGGTGAAGCGGATATTATCGAAAATATTCTTCCGGACCAGTTAGCAAAGCTCGATTTGGCTTTAAGAAAATCGGGGTTGCTCTTAATGGATAATAAAAAGAGCATACTGGTCGAAAAAATTAAAAGCGCCATCATCGAATTGGTTCATTATACCGATGAACAAATAAAAGTTAATCTTTCGGATTACCTGAAAGAGAAACTTAATTACGATTATACATACCTGGCAAATCTTTTCTCTGAAGTGAAAGGAATAACAATCGAAAAATTCTACTTGACTCATAAAATTGAGAAAGTTAAGGAGCTAATTGTATACGACGAACTTAATCTTACTGAAATAGCCGATAAAATGCATTACAGCAGCGTTGCCCATTTATCGAATCAGTTTAAAAAGTTTACTGGTCTTACCCCTTCGCACTTTAAAAAACTGAAAAATAAAAGACGTGGCACACTCGAAGAAGTGTGAATTATGTAAGTTTTATACAGAATTTTGTAACACCATTTTCTTATAGTTTCGCGAATTTAGCCTACCATTGATCAAAGTGATGTTGATATAAATTTTTGTACCTATGTCTATGGTGCAGTAAGCTGGAATAAACCAGCAACAACATTATACTAATTTGAATGATTTCTGTTCCGTGATTTAATCCCCAAATACACACAGTTTCTTCTTATTGTCAATGTGATATACAATTAAATGTATTTATTAATTTAATTATTGAACAATGAAGATTTTATTAGTATTTCCACAATGTCCCGATTCTTTCTGGAGTTTTAAACATGCGCTGAAATTTACATCCAAAAAGGCAGCTGTGCCTCCTCT
>JAHEEB010000131.1 GCA_024640925.1 Bacteroidota bacterium
AACGCAATTCTTCTGCCACATACATATCCCATTGTGTGGTAGGCAGTCCTTTGGGGGGCAAATCGAGTGCTGTATAATACGTAAGCGGGAGCTCGGAGATAATAATACCACCGGCATGTACACTCCGGATATTCGGAAAATCGACTATCTGCAATCCGATTCGAGAAAGATCGCTGGTGATGGCATTGCCATTTAATTCATCTTCAGGGTTCCCGACCAACCGGTCAATTTCTTCTTTTGGTAAACCTCGCACTTTACCGAGTTCCCGAAAGATCGATCGATCTTTAAATGTGGTGATAGTCCCCAGAAGTGCCGTATGGTCTCTTCCATAGCGTTTGAAGATATAGTCCTGGACATCATCGCGGTCTTTCCACGAATAATCGATATCGAAATCCGGAGGAATGCTTCTTTTGGGATTAATGAAGCGTTCGAAATACAAGTCAAGCTCAATGGGGTCTACATCGGTAATACGTAAACAGTATGCTACAATGCTATTAGCACCGCTTCCACGTCCTACATGATAGAAGCTGCGGCTCATGCTGTAACGGATAATATCCCAGGTAATCAGAAAGTATGCCGAGAAACCGAGTTTATCAATTACTTCGAGTTCGTGTCTTATTCTGCGTAATGCTTCAGGGTTATGTGCCCCGTAACGATACAACATACCTTCGAATGCAAGCTTTTCGAGTAGTTTTTTATCGTCGTAGCGGCTTCCGGAGAATATTTGTTTGTTTTTAACAGTTGAATAATCGAACCCGATTTCGAATGCATCAAGCAGTCGCCTGGTATTAACCAACAAATACGGATGTTCCTCGAAAGCGATTTTGAAAAAGTCGTTTGGCAGGAAATATTCATCGTTTCGGGCCACATCAGTTTGTGAGAGTTTTGTGAGCAGGGTGTTTTTGTCTATGGCACGCAGGTAGTTGTGAAGTTGGTAATCGTTTTTACTACCTATTGTTACAGGATGTATGGCGAGTAACTTTTCTTTTTGGTTTGTTAGTGTCGAAGTTGTCAGTCTGCGTAGTTCATGAGGTCGGATACCAATATATTCGTTTTCTTTCAGCTTTCGTGGAAGCTTATTGCTAAAGGAGTAAATAACAACAGCATTCTGAAAAACAGGCGGGCAGGGTGGGAGTGAGGCTTTGTTCAGGTTATGCCATGTAAGAAACTCGTTTATTTCCCTCATTCCTTCGTTGTTGGCAGCTATGGCAATGTATAGCAGATTGTGTTCGTTGTCACGGAACTCAATGCCACCAATGGGTTTAATATTGTGGTTATAGCATGCTTTAACAAAGTCTGGCATTCCCGTTGAATTGTTGATATCGGTTAGGGCAAGAGTCTCAATATGGTAATTCGCCGCTAATTCCACAAGTCGTTTTGGCGAAAGCGTGCCATAACGCAGACTATAATATGAATGACAATTGAGGTACAAATTCTTTCTTTTTTATAAATTGCAAGCTCCGTTCTAGTTTACCGATCACTGTTTACTGCTCTGCTCACTGTTTACCGATCACCGATCACTGATCTTCCGTTAAACTTATAATCCAATAGCCCTGAGTACCGCTTTTTGCCCGTAGCGGTTCCGTAGCTTGTCGAGGGTTTTGTAGAGATTGACAGAAGCGGGAGTATCTTCGAACATGTTAAGTTGCTGTACTCCCTGCACCAGATGACTGAATTTCACACCAATGAGCCTGATGAGCATGCGTCGCTGGTAGAGCTTGTCGAAAAGTTCTTTAGTAACAGGAATCAGCTGATGGTCGAATGCTGTATAAGGCACCCGTCGTTGAAGAGTCTGCGTGTCAAAGTTTGAATAGCGTATTTTTACAGTAACACACGAAGTTATTCGTTGTTTTCTTCGCAGTTCATAACATAGTTTTTCGACCATACATACCAGCATTTCCTTCATTTTAATAACATCAATAGAATCGTTTTCGAAGGTATGTTCGGTACTTATGGATTTGCGCTCTGAGTATGGCTTTACAGGTGATAAGTCTATGCCGTTAGCTTTTTCCCAGATTACAATTCCATTTTTGCCCAACACTCGTTCCATCATTTCTTTTGGGATCATGCCCAGGGTACCAATGGTGGCAATTCCCATGGATCGGAGTAAATGATAGGTTTTTTCACCAACCATAGGTATTTTACTTATTGAAAGGGGTTGAAGGAAAGGTTTTACGAGATCAGTCGGCACTTCTTTTTCTCCATTGGGTTTAGCTTCACCGGTAGCAATCTTCGAAACTGTTTTGTTTACCGACATACCTAATGATATGGGCAGCCCTGTGTTATTTATTATTTCTTTGCGTAGTTCGTGTGCCCATTTCTGATTTCCAAAGAAGCGATCCATGCCCGTCAGATCAATATAAAACTCGTCGATAGAAGCTTTTTCGTATAGTGGGGTTTTATCGGCAATTATATCGGTTACTGTGTGTGAATATTTGCTGTAAAGTTCCATATCGCCATGAACAATAACGGCATCGTTGCAAAGATAGCGTGCCATTTTCATAGGCATGGCAGAGCGTATACCATATTGGCGGGCTTCATAGCTGCAACTGGCAACAACACCCCTGTCGGAAGTACTGCCAATAATGACAGGCTTTCCGATAAGTTTGCTGTTTATAAGCCGTTCGACCGACACAAAAAACGTATCTAGGTCAAGATGTACAATATTTCTTCCCTGCAATTCCATCACCCAAAAATGATTATAATCTAATCAAAAATATGATTATAATATAATTATATTTTTTGATATAAATAACAGACTGAAGGGATTTTTTTATTTAAAAAGCTGGGTTGTGTGGTAGTTATATTTTTGTAATGGTTTTCAAGTAATCTTTAGCAAGTTCTTTTTTTGGTTTTGAGCATTCATAAAAGCGGTAAAGAGCTATTTTCTTATTAATACCAAAACAAGAATGTTTAACATTTTCATAAAAATAATAGAGCACTTGTTCGATTTCATCTGCCGTATTAACATGCTCATGTTTCATTAATATTTCATAATCTAATCCATATTTTAATTTAAACTCCATACCGGTTGTTAGTTTCCATCCTAATTTCCAGAGAAATGTTCCTTCATTGGGAATGGAAACTCTTAATGTGCCATTTTCATTCAAAAGAATGCATGTTTTTGCAACGGCTCTGGGTAAATCCAGTATGTGTTCAAAAGTAGCTACGGATATTATTCTGTCATACTTCCTGGAATCACTGATTTCATCAATATCATTATAAAATTCATTGATTCTTTCTTTGAATATCGAATTCGTATATAATTCAGAAAAAGGTTCTACAATATCATATGGCTTTGATTGTTCGTACTTTAACTGATTTAATGTGCCGGCACCAATTTCCAATGTTGCTTTATTATGTGTGTTTTTGACATCATTGGCAACTTTTCTATGTAACCAAGATTCCATCTTTTGCGAAAGAAATGATGCGGAAGTTTTTCCTTCTCTGTTTTTATAGTATTGTTCAGAATAGATCTTTTGAAATTCTGCAGGAAGTTCAGTTCTGATTTTAGGATAATTCTCAAACATTGTTTATAGTATTAGTTTTAGTTAGTCATACTTGGGAACGTATCTTTTCAGGTAACTATCAACCTGGGTCTGCCAATTGTTAATACATGTATTCCTGTTCTGGTTTATGTAGTTTACTCCTGAATTGTAGTTTCTGGAGAGTGTGTTAATTTCGTTTACAGCTTTATTATAGTTGTCGACCTCAGATTGAGTGCGGGTCATAGGTTCCTTAGCATCGAAAGCTTCTTTCATTTTATTGAAATTTTCGCTTTTCATAATAAAATCGATTATTATCGGCATTTTCGAAGTTGATTCGGTTTTATAAAATTCTAGCATCTTGCGACAGGCTGTCATTATCGACTTGTCGTTACGAAAAGCCTTCAGAGTATCAAGTGTAGCAAGTCCTTCGTTAGCAGTTTGTAACAGCGCATTTTTGTTTTGTTCGGCACTGTTCAAATCTTTTCTTTCCATAGCTTCCAGCAGGTAAGCCTCTTGTTTATAGCTCTTAAAGAAAATCAAATAAACCTGCTGATAGTGCATGTTTACCAGATTGGCCTGTTCAATTTTTTTGGATAAAACACTCTTATCTTCGGGTACCTGGAGATTGTTTTTAATTTCGAACTCTTTCTCGACTTTGTCCAATCTGCTACTAGCTTCCTCAACCTTGTTTTCAGCAATATTTTTTGCCATCCAGTAAGCTTCCATCAAATCGTACGATTGCTCAGATATTTCTTCCATATTTACTATTTTCTGATAATCGTTATTTAAGACATAATAGCTTATTGTGAGATATGAAATAACAGAATCGCGCAATGAACAATCGTTGTTATAGCATTGCATAGAAGCAATTCCTGATTTTGCCTGAGCAATAGTGCGTAATAAGTCTGTTCTTCGCTTTTCGGCTTTACGTGCGTTATTGTGGGCGATTGAGCTGACATACTTCAGGTAATCTTCGGAAATGGACTGATATTCTTTTCCAATGGTACCCAAATATGCATACGCTTCATTAGTAGTTTGGGCATTTATTGATCCTGATAGGATTAACGAAAAAACAATTCCTGTGAATAATGATAATGCTTTCTTCATTGATGCGTCATGTTTTATTTTATGGTATTGTTAAGTTCAATAAAGTCGACCAGAATATTATAGGCTTCCTGAATGTACATGTCATCTTTGATATTCATGTAATAATATTCATATATTTTCTTTGTTTCAGGGTCAAAATTTATGAGCGAATCATCAAAATTACAGGTTTCAACTGAAAATAACCCCATACTTGTTGTTGATATTGATTCAAGCTTATTAATCAAATTTACTGTTTTAATAGTTACATCATGATATCCTGAAATATCCAGCGGAACAGACAGTCTTTTGGAATGGTATAATTCCGACAATTCTCTAATGTTTTTGTTTAATTCTAAAAGCCGGGCATCAGTTGATTGCCGTACCATACTTTTTTCTTTAAGCTCCTTTAAGGGTAGCGGGTTCAGGGGTTTAAAATACGATTTTTTTGTAATAGAGTCAGGGATAAGGGCATGAGCATAAGAAGACTCTTTTTCGGATATAGCCGTATAAATATCAGGAACACATATGTCAGGAATTACCCCTCGCTGCTGAATACTTTGTCCGGTTATTCTGTAAAGCCTGTTGATTGTTAATTTCAGGAATCCACTATTTTGTTTGAGCGGTGCCGATTCTTCTTTAAATGCATATGTTGTGTCGTTTGGGATAATAATCTGACTCGAGGCTTTTCCAAATGTTGTGTTTCCAACAATAACAGCCCTGTTATAGTCTTGTAAAGCTGCTGCAACTACCTCTGAGGCCGATGCACTTTGTCCGTTAACCAGTATTACCAAGGGGCCATTATAAATACTACCCTTGTTCATATCCTTTAAAACTGACTGATTCGCATGATGGTCTTTGGTCATAGCTACCGGACCATAATCGAAGAATATACCTGATAAATCAATTGCCTCGTTCATCGAGCCTCCGCCGTTAAACCTAAGATCGAGAATTAACCCCTGGATTTTATCTTTCTGTAATTTTATAATTTCTTTTGCTACATCGTTTGCGCATCCTTCCGATGATTGATTTTCAAAGGAAGTGTAAAACCCCGGCAATGAAATATACCCTATTTTATGTGTGCTGTTTAAAACATATCCCTTGACAATATTATTGTCCTGGGTTATTTTCGCCTTAATGATCATCACTTTCTTAATGCTCCCATCTTTCTTTCTCACAGATATTGTCATCTGTTTTTTATCAGGCTGGCTTAATATTTCATCTGTTTCATATATATTCATTCCATATAAATCCTGTTCTTTATCTCCCAGCCATTGTATTTTAAGGATAATGTCACCCTCGTTTAATTCATTTGATTTCCATGCTGGTCCACCTGGAGATAGTCTTTTTATTTCAATCTCTCCCAAATTATTTTCATCAACCTGAATTCCAAATGATAGGTTTTCTGATGATAGTGCAGCTTTAAATATCTGAGTTTCTTTATCAGACATGTATTCTGTGTGAGGGTCGCTACACAAGGCAATGCTATTGAGATAAATTGAAGAAAGAAAGGTTCCGATCCCTCCGGGATATTCTAATAAGCCTTTTATCTCGCGTTGTTGTCGTATTAAGGTCTTTTTGCGTGCATCTTCCTCTTTGGTAACGCGAGTAGGGTTTTGTTTGGTTACAGAATCAGTTCCGTAATTGGGGGCAATCAATTGTCGCAGGACTTGTTTCTTTAGCCATTTTCTGATATACTCGTTATAATCTGTTCCTGATTTGTAGAAATTAGGATAATGGCTGGTATCTGTTATGAGCGATTCTGGTTTTGTTAAATCCATTGATTTTGTGAGAATGGTATTGAATATACTATCTGTTCTTCTCAGACTTTTTTGATATATATTGCCCGTTTCCTTCAGAAAGTTCCAGGAATTGCCATTTAATTCATCATCAATACGATACTTAAATGTCTCAAGCTTACTATAATCTTCTGCTGTAAAGTATATAGCATCGGGGTCGAGCTGATAAAAGAACGAATTGAATACATGTTCGGAGAAAATGTTATCAATTATAGGAGGCGATACATGATGGTTTTTAATAAGGGCCATCATATTTGCAGCTTCTTTCCTGCAGGTCTCGTTTGTCTGGCCAGATAGTATACTGCAGACTCCTATGATTGTAAGTATAGTAATAATTTCTTTTTTTATCAGCATAGATTTTTTTGTCAATAAAAAAATTACGGTCTCTTTAAGCGGTGCAATTTATAAAAATATCGAAGTAAAATGACAACTTAATTGACCGTCGGTTTATTATTTTACATAAAATATTCTAATGTCGTAAATCATAATACTTAACTAAACAGCATTGAAAAATAATTGTTAATAAAAATTGATTATTTAATAATCTTACCACTTGATATTTTTATAATCTTTTTAACTTTACTAAAAAATTAGCATATGTTTTTTAGTAGTAATTTAAAGTTTCTACGGAAACGCAAAGGGTTTACCCAGGATCAGGTGGCCTTTAGCCTCGAAATGAAGCGTTCTACCCTCAGTGGTTATGAGAATGAAATTAGTCAGCCTACAGTGCAGGCATTGATGAGTTTTTCGAAATACTATCGAATAGCTATAGATACATTGTTGAGTATTGACCTCAGTCGCTTGTCGGAATTACAGATTAAACAACTCGAAGGCGGTGAAGATGTATTTATCAGAGGTGGTAAACTAAGGGTGTTGGCCACTACCATAAATGACGAAAATAATGATAATATAGAGCTTGTAAACGAGAAAGCAAAAGCAGGTTATGCAACAGGTTTTGCTGATCCGGAATTTATCAGTCATTTGCCTACTTTTCAATTGCCCTTTCTTTCGAAACAAAAGAAGTATCGTACTTTTCAGCTTAGTGGCGATTCTATGTTTCCTATACCTGAAAGCTCGTGGGTTACAGGAGAATTTGTACAGGACTGGCGCAATATTTCTACAGGTGAAGCATATATTATTTTTACAATAGACGATGGCATTGTTTTTAAGGTTGTCGAAAACCTTTTAGAGCCAGATGGTGTTTTGCGTTTGTATTCGCTTAATCCCCTTTACGAAGCATTTGATGTGCATGTCTCTGCCATAAAAGAAATTTGGAAATTTGTCCATTATATTAGTAAAGAGCTGCCTGAACCTATTTTGCCCCAGGATGAGCTTTTACGAACAGTTGCCAATCTTAAAAGGGATATGGGGAAGGTTAAGACACAATTATTTCGAAAAAATGAAGAGGTAGATAATAAAACTGAAACGGATATAAAAGAATAAGATATGAAAAATATTTCTATTGCCTTATTAATAGGTATTTGTGCTGGTATAATTGATGTTATTCCTATGATTATCCAAAAATTAGACTGGCATGCTGATGTCTCGGCATTCCTTTTCTGGGTTGCTTTGGGTGTGGTAATCCCTTATGTAAGCTGGAATATTAAATCGTGGCTAAAAGGACTCATTGTAGCTGAACTGTTTGCTATACCTATTATTGTTATAACCCTTACAACAGGTTTTGGTTCTGTTTTTCCTATTATGGTTATGTCTGCTTTGCTGGGTACTTTAGTTGGAATAGTGAGTAAAAAATTTATTGTTTAGTTCACCAGCCGTTAGAAATATTCATGTGTTTTTAAAATATTCGCTTAATTTTACCCCGCATTTTAAATTACATCACTAAAACAAACAACCTTTATGAAAAAAATTTATGTTATTGCCGCATCATTGATGGCATTTGTTACATTGTCTTTGTCAGCTCAAACCACTGGTGAAGAAACTACAACTACAACTTCAAGTACAGGAAGCGAACCTTTAAAAAGCAAAAGA
>JAHEEB010000794.1 GCA_024640925.1 Bacteroidota bacterium
TTTTTTTTGTTTTGTCCTTGCGCTCTTTTACTGAAATTCCAGATTCTATAGCTTCTGATTGGGCTGAAATTCGTGCAACAATTTCATCGAGGTCATTTTTATAAGTTACAGCCCTTGGAATTGTATTCCAAATCGATGAATTATTGTCTAAATTTTCCTGGGTACCTAATAGCATACGGTAATGCTTTCCCTGATCTTTGTTCATTACGTTAAGGGTTTTTGATTGGTTATTGGTTAAATATCGTTTGCAATATAAAAACTTTCACTAAAATATCCATGGGTTGAATAAAGAAAATTTTTATTCACTTTTGCCAGATTCGAAAACTATGGATTTTAAAAAAGACAACAGTTTTAGCACAGTTTTCATTTAGTAATAGTAACTTATTTCTTATCTAATTGCTTTTTATATTTCTTTCCTTTCGAAATTATTTTATTTTGAAGAGTTTTAACAGTTTTGGCCTTAAAAGCTGCACCCAAACCATAATAAAAAAAGATTGGCTCATCCCGATCAATTGTAAGTAAATATCGGAATTTATAAGTTACTAGAGGATTGTTCGTATAGTAATTAAAACATTTAAAATAGTATCCATGGGTTACTCCTTCATCTTTTTTCTTTTGCAATTCTTCTTCTGAAATTATTTCATATTTGCATACATTCCAGGTACTTTCTAAGGCTTCTTTAATTTTCCGGTTTTTTCTTTCTGCTTTTTTAGGATTATAAGAATCTTCTTTTATTACATAAAATGTTTGTTGCGAAAGGTCCTGATAAAAATCGACCATTCTTTGTTTGAATTTATCTCTCAATCCAGAAAATGATTTATCACCGGTAGTTGATTCAATTTCAACAGATTCGTTTAAGGAATAATTCAATAAATTCATCATTAACCGTATGTCGTTTACATCAGAAAGATCCAACCCATTTATAATAACACTGGCAATGATGGTTCTTTTTGGTCCTGTAACCCACAAATCAGCATAAAAATTTTGAGTATTATCTACATGATACATTAAAATGATTGCTTTTTCATTTTTTTCTCTAAACAGTTTTTTAGCTTCAAATTCTTTAATTTCAAAAGGTATGGCATCAAAGGACGATTTAGCCATTGCTTCTTTCCATAGTGAATTATAATATTCTGTTTTTTCATTCAGTGTCTTTAGTTCACTCAATTTTCCTTTTTTTATTAACCAGTCAGAATAATAAGATGATTCTGAAAATTCATTTATATAAAGAACTTTATCTTTTAAAAGGTTAAAGTTGAATTTTTTAATGGTTCGATACTGAGCAGATACTATGCAGCAAGCAAAATAGAATAATAATGTTGAGAATACCAGTACTTTTTTCATCGTTTTTATTTTAAATGGGTTAAAATAACATATTGATCAAATATAAAATTTTAGATTAAATCTCCTAGATAGATTGAGAAATTCTTAATAACAGGCATGAAAATAGATTTTCCAAAAACATATTAACCGGTAACAAACCTCATTTCTTTACTTACAAAGTTCGATTCTTACCAGTAAACTGTCAATGCGTCAGGTCCAACTGTCAATGCGTCATTTTGGTACCTCAATTCGTTACACATCTACCTCAATTCTTTTCCTTCGGGGGTAATTTCTTTAAAGCTGTACCTCAATTCTTTATCCGTCTACCCCGATTCTTTCAAACGATACTTAAATTCAGTTTTCAGAGAGCTTTTAATTAGGTATACAGAAGTAATACTTAGTTATTTCCTAATCATTTTAACCAGTTTCATGGCCATATCGAAAAGAACAATTTTGGAATTTGCATTACGCTCAATGTCTGAAACGGCACTGTTAAATTCTTCAACTATACCAATTACATTGCGGCCGTTGATGTATGGATGAAATTTTTGAGAAAACTGCTTTTCCTTGGGAGTAAGGTAAACCAGCTTTTCTTCCTTTAAGTTCATAATAAAGTTCTCGCGGATTAGCCGGCAGGAATAGGTGAAAAAGCTTTTTAGTTTTTCACGGCCAATGGAAGCCATTTCATCAACCCAGTTGCTTATTTCCGGAATGTTACGGGCAAATGATAATCGCATGACACGGGTAAACATTTCGAGATTAAATTCATTTTCATCTGTAGTTTCAAGGGCTTCGCAGGCTGCTATATAATTGCCATTTGCCAGTCGGGCAACAGATGCAGCTTCTTCGGAACTTACCTTGAAATGTTCTTTCAGTGTTGCTTCAATAGACGCATCTTCCAATCGCGATAATTTTACAGGCTGAGTGCGTGATGAAATAGTTTTCAGTACTTCATCGGGTTCATCCGAAACTAAAATGAATACAGTCTTCTCAGGTGGTTCTTCAACAAGTTTCAGGAGCATATTGGCTGCAGTTGCATTCATTTTTTCAGGCATCCATAAAATCAGGAACTTATAGTCGCTTTCAAACGATTTCAGGTTAAGTTTTCTGACAATGGCTTCGCTTTCGTTTTTGCTTATTAGTCCCTGTTTGTTTTCAATTCCTATACAATTATACCATGTAGCAGCATCAAAATAGGGATTATCCAGTACAATTTCCCTCCATTTTGCAATATAATCATCACTTACCGGGTCTTTCCCAATTTCTTTCGAAGTGTTTACCGGGTAGGCAAAATGTAAATCAGGATGTATCAGTTTTTCAAATTTTCTGCAGCTGGCGCAAACCCCGCAGGAATCGTCTTCCTTTTCTCCCGTACAGGCAATATATTGTGCATAAGCAATAGCCAAAGGTAGAGCGCCACAACCCTTTGGTCCGAAAAAGAGCTGTGCATGCGGTATTCTTCCAGCTTTTACCGAAGCAATAAGTTTTTCTTTTGTTTTAGTTTGACCAATTACCCTGTTAAAATGCATCCAATTAAAATATTAATACGAACGCTCAAAAATAACGAATCGTCTAAAATATGTTGTATTGTAATCAGTGTTTATTAGAATAAAAATTTTCATTTGCCACCAAAACACTAAAACACCAAATAACCGCTAATCTTAATAAACTGATATTTAATGGATCTTCGTATCTCTTCAACCTGGCTGCGTCTTCAGACCTGCCAGCGTTGTTGAAAGAAGTAGTCTTCTATTGTACATCTTCGTGTTTTA
>JAHEEB010000132.1 GCA_024640925.1 Bacteroidota bacterium
TGGGCCGTTTTTGTAAAATAATTTACACATTTCTATACCCAACAGAATGCGCAAATAACACATGGGGTGCGGGTCGCCGGGAATCATTTGGAATACGAATCCTGGTTCTCCAGCCAATACATCGTGCAAGGCGGCAACGGCGGCATAACCAACATTGACAAAAGCGAATGCATCGGCAGCTACTTCTGAAGCCCAACCTGCCCATAGATCAGCTGCATTGGCCGATTGTGTTTTTAATCCATCCCTGAGGGTTTGGGCCAGTTCAGTGTTCCAGCTAAGTATATGGGCTACCTGATGCCCTGCCTCGTGGATAATAGCTGTGGGCCGGAATAAATTATGGTATGTAACCTTTATGGCGGCTGCGGGACTAATGGTTTTGCCATCCCAAAGTCGTAGTCCGGCTTTCAGGATAGAAGCGCCCAGCCCTTTGTCGACATAAGTGAGCACTGGAGGCGTAGCTACGCCTAATTTATCCAATAGCTGGCTCATGCTGCGGGTGCTTAATACATCGCAGGAACTTAGCAGCGAAGCCATGTGTTCGCAGGTTCTTGTATTTACAGCATCGGCATAGAAATGGATAACTGTTTCGGCTTGCAAATATTGGGTACGGTATTTTAAAAGTTGCTGCCTTATATTGTCCATATCGGCATCAGAATAGGCATGGCTAACCATAGCTTCGAGGTTTTTGCCCCGCCAATGCAATTGATGTGCTGTTTCTATCAGGCACTTTCGCAGCGAAAGCCCGAGGTATTTCTCCAGGCTTTCCCAAGCGGCATGGGTGGCAAAGTTCTCCATGTTGGTGAGCCTTTCGGCAGCACTGGTCCAATGGCTGATTTGCCTTGTTAATTGCGATTTTATGTCGATGGAAACAGTTGCCATTTTCTATCTGAATTTTTTACCAGGTATAAACTCAATTTCAGGAATCGTAAACCGAGGAATAGAAATACTGGCAATGTCGGTTAGTTTTACTTTTCCTTTCAAAGCCTGCAGGATAACTTTGATAGTTCCCATGCCTGGAAAGTTCCTCCATACAAGTCGGATGGTAACTCCATCGGCTGAATCCTGTTGCGCTTTGACAAATTCTGTGAAACGGTTTTTAATGTATTTCACAACTGCATTGTAAGCCGATTCGGTAATTAATTCGATCAATTTAAGCACAACTGTCTTTAATGCTGTTGCAGCAAAACCTTCTTTGACTTCTTCCTGTTCAATTTTTTCAAGCTCATTATTAAAATACGATTCATGTATAATTTTGGTATAGTGCATGAAATTGGTTGAGATTTTTTCCTTCAGTAGTTTCCCGGAGGAATTTTTAAATACAATGGCAGCTCCAAGATAATCGCCTTTTTGAATCTTTTCCGATACCATTATTGCTTCGGCTTCGCTGAGATAACAATTGATTTCGATGAATTCCTTTACAAAGTTCAGTATTACCTGCAGGTCAGAAATATTGGAAGGATATGATCCCCTGCGAGGCCTGCCTGGCCTGAATTGGGTTCCTGTTGTAACAGATGGTCTTATCCTTAAACGACTACCGGGTATTTCGAGATAATAAAAACGTTGGCCAATGCCAATGAGGTGGCGGGTGCGCAGGTATTGCGAACTTACATCTTTGCCGAGATTTGGCTCCCTTAGCAACAGGCCTGCTGCATTCTTTGTTAACGGGTGCAGTTGTATCCAGGAAAGCATGGACGAAGAGCCAAGCCCATAGGTGTTTTTTTCGTATTTGGTAATCTTGCTCAGCCATGTTCCCTTAATGGCTTCATAAAGGTGCATTCTGGCTTTTACTGGTTTTTCGAGGGTAATGCCCAATCTGTCCCGTAAAAATGAAGTTAAGGAATGTCCCCGGAATGATTCTACCTGGTCGGCAACGTTTTTGGTAATCTCAATATCGAATGTTTTTGTGTATTTTTTGTAGTGTTTCATTTTACCGTGTGGCATCATCATCCATGCTTCGTTACCCTGAGATGTTTCGCGTACACCAGGCAATACCATGCCGTCAGGAAAATTGGCCGACGCCGATTTTTCAAAAGCATCGTACACTGCCATTTCAAATAATTCCTGATCGGTAAATGTTTCGTTAGGCAAAGTAGCCAGTCTCTCAACAGTTTCCTCAACAGTTGCAGCGAGTGCTTCGTACGCAAGGCATTCCTGGTCAGGTTGTCGTTCCTGTTGATAATTATAAGATTGTGATGTTTCAAAGCCAATGATATTGAAACCGGTTTTAACAATTGCCCGGGACAAAACTGTAGCCTGTGGACCCGAAACAAATCTGCCAATCAGTTTGGCTACCTGGGCAGCTATGAAGTTAATTACCTTATCCCTTCCTATAATAGAAATACCTAGCTTTACTATTGGCTTTACAGCCATTAATGCAGGAATGAAATTTTGAATGGCAGGAGCTGCCGATTCGCCATCTTTTAATTCCCGTAAATCATTAACAAACTTATCTCTGGCGATATCAAGTTCGTATGATTGCATAGTTGAAGGGCCTTCGCCTGAAAAAGATTCGAAACTAAACAATTCCTGAGGAACTGATTCTTGTTCCCCAAACGTAAGGCTTGCTAAATATCCGTCGAGTTCATTTTGAATTACGGAAACCTCAGTTGCCGTGGGTTGTTCTCCTTCAATTGCCCTTTCGGCTTCGTACTCCCCAACTTCGGATTTAAGTAACATTTTTCCTACTTTCAGGGCAATTGGTTGTATTGGTGGAGGTAATTTATTAACCGCTAATTTCAATATCTTTTCAAGAAACGGGCGCGCCAGGCCTTTCAGTTTTCCTAAAACAAACCCCGCAGGATTTAAAAATGGTGCTGCTTTTTTGGCAACCGAAGCAACCTTTTTTACTACACTTTTAATTTTTTTGAAGAATTCTTCATGGAGCATTTCAAACCTTGGAGACAACCCATCTGGTGGGTTTTCATACTCAGCAAGGAAGCTTTCCATCTCAACTTCGGATTTATTCAGGATATCGCTTTTTTCAATCTCGTTCACTAATCGTTCAATGGTGGTTTCGAGGCTTTGAGCCAGGGGGGCAAAATGTTCCCTGAGCATCGATTCTACCCGTTGTTCATATTGGGAATCTCTCATAGACTCGCCAGTGATTTTGTCGCTCACAAAATCGTGTGCTTCATTTAATACTTCATAAACAGCCTCTTCAAATTCAGAATCCTTAAGTTCTGCCAAAAAATTGGCTACTTCACCCGCTTTGGGGTCAGATACCATAATTCCTCCTTCGTATTCAAACTCCGAAAGAAAAGGACTTTCATAAGTAAAAGATTGAACAGGATTTTCGGCTTCGAATGCAGGGTTTGCTTCCCGGGTATCTTCAAATTTATCCAAAAATGGAGTCTCAAAGTATGGTTCGTTGTTCATAAATTAATTAATTAGGTTGAAAAACAATAAAATGATACTTAATTAGAACTGATAATGGAATCCTATCCGATTTTTTATGAGTTTTTTGTTTAAAATAAAATCTGTTTGCAATTGGTTATTTCGTATGGAGCAACATATTTGAAATAAATTTACTAAGAACAAAATTGAAAGTATAGTAAAAATAAGACATACGTTATGGAATTGCCTTCGTATCTATGATTGAGAATTATAACTTTTTTGTTTTTTAGTAACCAGAAAATAAAATCTCAATTTCAAGTACATTTTCCATGTTGGCAAAATTCCTGGCACTACTGAATAAATAATCTTCCGGACAACTATTCCCCTTAGCAGAAACTTTAGTCCTGAAATTCTGCTGTATCCCGAAGAGATTACATGTTTATAGAAAATGGCATCAACAATAGATTCGACCCCGGATGGGGTCGAATACCATGCAATAATCTTTTTCTATAAACAGATGACATCTCTGAGGTCATTAAACGTTAGGCTTTACTTCTATTCAATATTCACGATTCACTAATCACAAATCACTAATCACAGATCACTGATCACTGATCACTATTCACTATTCACTCTTCACTCTTTACAGTTACGAAGATTCTGAGATCAAAAAAAATCACTTTTGTAAAAAATTTATTTTAAGAAAAGATTTTTAATCCTTAACTCTCGAAGGTCATTAAACGTTGGCTCTGACTTAATCAGCAGACCCTGGCTAAATTCGAAATAAAGAATGCCTACCTTTTTATTTTGCGAATAAATGGATTAAACGCTTTTGTAAACACCAGTACCTGGTCGCCTTCGTGCAGGTTTTCGATATCGTTTTGAAAGGCTGTAACTTTTATAACCTGGTTTGTCCCTGTTATTACGGTTAACAGATAAAATGTATCGTGCTTTTCGATGCGCACCAGGGTACCGGTTATTTGTACCTTACCGCTTATTTTGTCATTCAGGAACAGTTCATCGGGGCTTCCTTTTCCTGTAACGATGCCCTGATCAATTTTCAGAACTTTGTTTGCAAGCCTGAATACTTCCGACAGGTCGTGACTTACTAGCAATGTTGTGGTTTTATTGAATTGGTGTGCTTTAAGTATTTCATCCTGCAAAGCTGTTCTCATGTTCATATCTAATGCAGACAGGGGTTCGTCGAGCAGTAAAAAATCGGGTTTGCGGGCCAGTGTTCTGGCTAAAGCGACACGTTGTTTTTGTCCTCCTGAAAGCTTTGTTGGTTTCCGGTTTGCAAATTCGGTAAGTCCGAATTTATCCATAAGTTGATTGGCATAGTTTTTATCTTTGTCTTTCTGCGCGAAAGCAATATTCTGGTGAACGGTCATATTAGGGAACAAGGCATAATCCTGAAACATAAAACCAATATTCCTGTCCTGAGGCCTGAGATTAACAGAAGCCTGCGAATCGAACCAGACTTTATTGCCAACTCTGATTAAACCCCTATCAGGCTCGGTAAGTCCCGCAAGAATTCTCAGAAGAGTTGTTTTCCCAGCTCCCGAATCGCCAAATACAACAACCAGCTCACCAAAATTCAGTGATGTTTTAATATGCAGGTTTAGTATTCCCGATGCCGAAATCAATTTTTTCTCAACATCTATTTCTATTAAATCATCTTCCATGATTCTTGTTTTCGATTAATAGTATATATGAGTATAAGTGTTGCAAAAGAAACAGCAAATAGTATTAAAGCATATCGGTTGGCTGTATCGAAATTCAGCGATTGTACCTCGTCGTAAATTGCAATTGAAGCTACCCGTGTTTCGCCAGGCATACTGCCACCAACCATTAATACAATACCGAATTCGCCGATACAATGCGCAAAAGTCAATGCCAATGCAGTTATAAACGATGGTTTTATGTTTGGCAATAAGACTCTGAAAAAGGTGAATATTTTTGATTTACCCATTGTGTACGAAGCTTCCCTGAAACTGTCGGGGAGCGTTCTCAGACCGCTTTGCAACGGTTGTATCATAAAAGGCAAACTAAAAATAACCGAGGCTATTAAAACACCTTCGAAAGAAAATGCCAGATGTACATTAAAGAAACGACTTAACAGATCGCCAAACCAGTACCTTGGACTATAGGCTACTAAAACATAATATCCCAGCACAGAAGGGGGCAGCACAAGAGGCATACTAATGAGCGCTTCGAGTATGGGTTTTAACCTGAACTTTGAATAGGCCATAAAGTAACTGACAGGAATACCAATTATCAGAAGAATGAGTGTTGTTAATGTTGCAAGTTTAAGAGTAACCCACAGGGTTTCGATAAATGCCGTATCCATATTTATTGTTGCATTAAAGTGATTTCATTTGCTTTTATCAAAGCTAAAACATTATCGTTTTGCTTTAGCTCCATTGAATCGACAGAACGGGTTGTAATAGCGGAATGAATGATTTCTTCTCCAAACCTTAAGGTTATTACACTCATTATCTGACCACGTTCGATAAACTCAATAATACAGGGTAATTTGTTCCGCAGACTGATTTTTCCTGAAAATTCTTTAGCAAGAGATACTTCCGTTTCTTTAAAGACGGCGGATATGATATTCCCTGGCATTATCCATCGGGGAATTTCAGATGCTTCTATAAGCATAGCTGACATGGGGCAGTTGCCTGCCTCCATATCGACCAGCACAATTCCATCGGAGGAATATACTTTAGTAATTTCAACATTTATGCGGTTCATAGCACTTTATTTTAAGGGAGAATGAAACCAAATTTTACAAATATAGGTTTGCATTCGTCACTTAGCACAAAATTCATGAATTTTGCTGCTTCCGGATTACGTTCCCAACCTTTTATTAGTACACAGGCTTGTTCAACGGGTTTATAGCTCTGGGGGTCCAGAACAAAATAGTTACCTTTATCCTTCATTTCATCACCAAAAACAAGAGCATAGGCAATAAAAGCTACTTCGGCATTCCCGGTTTCGGCAAACTGAGCCGCCTGGGCAATATTATCGGCATAAACAAGCTTACTTTTTGAGCTTTCGTACACGTTATAATACTTCATACATTGCACAGCTCTTTCGCCATAAGGGGCAGTTTCCGGTTTTGCAATGGCAATACGGTTTATTTTCTGATTCTTAAGAATATCTATTCCGGTAGATACATCAATGGTATTACTCCACAAAACAAGCTTGCCAAATGCATATGTTTTTACTGGCCCAGAAACACAGCCCTGTTCTTTTAGTTTCTGGGGAAACTTACTATCCGCCGCCATAAAAAAATCGAATGAAGCCCCATTCATAATTTGTTGTGTTAAAGTTCCCGATGACCCAAGAGTTACTTCTATTTTAACATCAGGGTTTGCCAAAGCATATTTTGCTTTAATATCATCGAGTATATACCGTAGGTTGCCCGCCGCAGCTATGTGTATGGTTTGTGCATGTATATTTAACACAGCTGCACATATGATTGCTATAAAAATGAATCGTTTCATATTTCTCTTTTTTTTGGTTATTTTGATTCCGTTGGTGTTTTGTAGAAATTGGGTTTTACTGTTAGCATTATATATGCCCATTGCGATTGGTGAATATCAATATTACTCATTTTAAAATATTCATCGGTTGAATTTGAGTTGAAATATGTGCAATATCCTGCCTGAAATGCAATTTCTTTGCTGATAGGATAATTCAAAATCATATCCATTTCCGACCCCATATTTTTATCTATCTCCATACTATTAATTATGTACTTCTGAGCTAAACAGAACATATGATAAGTAACATCTGCCGACAGTTTTGGAGAAATTTTCGCGGTAATACCTCCGTAATAATCTGCTAAACCGCATTTAGGAATACTTGTCCAGTACTCCATGTTACCGTTAAAGGAATGGTTTGCGCCATATAGCTTGTTAAATGTTGAAGATGTTCCGGAAGTTGCGTCCGTTTTAGTCCCCGAATAATAGTCTGTTCCTATAAAGATAGTACAAAAATTATAGAACTTATATCCGGCTTTGGCTGCGAACATAAATGCATTCAAATCGTCAAATGTCGAACTTTTACCCGTTTGATAATACCCAAGTGCATTAAAACTAAAATTAGATGAATCATTTAAGAAGCATATGTTGGAGCCACAAGTAAAACGAGGGTATATAACCTGGTAATTTTTTGTTTTCTGTAACCCTTCTTCAACAGCAATTGCTGTAATAGTCAACCCATTTGACAATGATTTCGACAACCATAAAAAGCCCATTGTTTTATACATTTGTCGGGTTGAATAGTTGACTTCCAACAGAGTATCTTTAGAATTATTGTAAGCCAACCCCATATGAACCTGCCCATTGCTATAGGGTTTATATTTTAGTAAAAACAGATCGTGGGCAAGGCCGGTATTGCTCCAGGCTGCGGCTCCCAACAAGCGTTGATCGTCATATTTTAATGCCTGTCGTCCGAATTGGGCAGATAGTCCCGATGTAATAAGATATTCAGCCCATGCTTCGTAAATTTCAAGTTTTGAATCGTTTGTTTTTGTATCACTTTTCCCCCAGATTCGTGAATCCTGCAATGTAATTCGGGCATTCAGAACTTTTGATTTGTAATCGGCACTCAGGCGAGTTCTTTGCAGGGTAACAAATGCCGGATTTAAGGAATCGGCTAAAGGTTTCCTGAATCCCTGCCGGAATTCACTACGCGGTCTAATTTCTCCATCGATGGAAGTCTGCGAATAAATTCTGATTGAAAATAGAATTATTAGCAATTGCAATAAACAAATTTTTAGTTTCATTTTCAAGTAATTTTAAGTGTCACATACCTTCGATTTAAAATGCGTTATGTGAAAAAAAGATAACGAAAACCAAAAAAAATCAGAGGTTTAATTCATTATTTAAGCGTTTGGTAAAATCAAGAACCAATTGCTCTATATATGTAAATTCCTTCAGTATAAGGTTGCCATAACTAGTAATTGTAGCACCTCCACCACCCTTACCTCCCCTTTGTAAAACAACAAGTGGATT
>JAHEEB010000133.1 GCA_024640925.1 Bacteroidota bacterium
TGAAAAATCTTCCCTGCAGTATCAGTCTGAATATATCGATACCATACCACATTTTGGCATAGAAATACATCAGTACAACTAATCCGAAAATAAACGTAAGAAAAAGACCTATATATTTACCTGCAAGGGAGTGACCTACTTTAACAAATTTTCTTGAAAAATCGTTCAGCCATTCTTCAAGTTTCATAAAAAGCGGGTAGAAAATAATAGTAATTACACCCATTGCTATTAGAGTAAATCGTAATGGCTTTGTATCGTACTTGTGACTGACTAAAAGAGAAAAAATATACGTTGTAAGTAAGTTGGCTGTCAATATGGTAAGCGTTGTTACAACAAATTTAAATATTCGGCTATACATATGTTCTGAATTAATTGAATTGATGGTAACAATATACAAAATTCCGGAGTTTTTTTGAAAATATCTGATTTTCGTATTTAATTATAAAAAAAATATTGCTAGAAACCAGAGCCAACGGTAATTTCCTGATTGAATTCTTTCGACTCGGTATTTATATTCACTATATAAAGTCCCGAAACAAGATGAATATCTCTTGGATTCAATGTTAGCAGGTTTTCACCCTGTGTCAGATATTTATTAAACTGGTAAGCACATTTCCCCGATAAATCATAAAACTTTATTTGTGAACTCTCAGGAAATTCTACACTTATTTCTATGTTTATCTTATCTCTGACCGGATTCGGATATACAGAACAATACAAGGAGTTTTCTGATGTATTTCTAACACTTAATTGTACTCCGCTCTGTTTAAAGGGTATTACAAGTTGGGTACCTGTATAATAAACCATTGTATCGCATTGGAACGGTGAATTAATGCCATATCCATAGCCTTTATGCACCCAAACTATTTTAAAAGTTTTGTTGTGTGATAAATTATCATAACTCCCCTTTCTATTGCCTATTATCAGTTGTTTTGTCGTATCATTATATATTACAGGTATTTCTGAATACTTCCCTTTTTCGTAATTGTAATTGTCATTTTCATCTTCATATATAGTGAATTGACCGTTTGCCCCTGGATATACGCGCAATTCAATAGTATCTGCTTCCTTTTCTGTGGCATATTGCAGGAATGGTCCCATAGCGATAATTGAACCTGCTTTTACAAATAATGGTATTATATTTATAGGTGCTGCCGTATTTATAGTCTGACCGCCTTCATATGTCTCACCAGTCCAGAAATTATACCATGTCGTTGATTTTGGCAGGTATACATTTCTTGTTTTTATGGATTGTCCGGTGACAGGATTTACAAGAAAAGCAGGGCCAAACATATACTGATCTTCAATAGTATTAATGGCAGCATCCGTTCTGAAATCGAATGCAAGCGCACGCATTATCGTATAACTCTCATTTGTTACCTTCCAGGCCAATGAATATATGTATGGCAAAAGGCGATACCGCAGGTTATCATAATTCAGTAAAATTGATTTTGTGGCAGTATCCCAATTATTGGAGAATAAAGCTTTTTCGCCCTTTCCGTGTATCCTGAACACAGGACAAAAAGTCCCGTATTGAAACCAGCGGGTAAATAATTCCCTGTTGGTTGCTGTGCTCCAATCGGGAGCATTCCAGACTGTACTACGGTATCCTCCTATATCAGATGTCCAGTAGGGTATACCCGAAACACATGCATTAATTCCCTGGGGAACCTGGATTTTATATGAACTGAATTCGCTGGTAATATCCGATGACCATAATGTAGTAGCATATCGTTGCTGACCTGCCCAAGCTTGCCTGATAAGAAAGAATGCCCTTTTATCAGCTATGTCCGATCTCCAGTTTTTGTATAATCCGGATGAATGCATTAATGAATAAGTATTGAAGTAATCAATGCCTTTGCCAATAGCGAAATTACTTTTCCTTCGGGCATCAAAATCTCCGCCATTATCAGGTTCGCACTGGTCAACCCACCAGGCATCGAACCCATACCTGGAAATAAGACTTTCATTGGCCTGTCTCCAATATATATCGCGGGCAACGGAATCGTGCGTATCATAATATGTATCTAAATTACCTGTCATTACATCGGACCAGGTTATATCGGTCAAAGCTCCGGAATCTTTTAATTCGTTGTAATTTTTGGTGCCTTGTGCAAATACTGGCCAAATAGAAATCATGGTGTGTATATTGGCTTTGCGCAAGGAATCTACCATTGCTTTAGGATCCGGGTATCTTGCAGGGTAAAAAATATGAGAGCCTATAACATCCGGTTCCCAATAATACCAGTCCTGTACAATACAATCGACAGGCAAATGGTTGTTTCGGTATTTATTCTTTACCGCCAAAACTTCTGCCTGACTTTGATACCTGTCCTGCGACTGGAAAAGACCAAAAGCCCATTTCGGGAACATGGGTGCCTGACCTGTTGCCTTGCGGTATTGTGCAATAATATGATCGAAATCGGGACCGTAGAAAAAATAATAATCGACCAGGGTTCCGCTCTCCGAAACATATTTGTATTTTGTATTGGAAGCAATGGTGCCATAAAAGTTGGATGCAGAGTAATTGTCCCACATCAACCCGTAACCCTTATTCGATAGTAGTACAGGAATTGCACCTGTCATATATTGAATAGCTATATCCTGATCACGACCTTTGTAATTCATACTTCCCTGGTCGGTGGGATGACATCCTAAGCCAAACAGAGCTTCATCAGTTGGGGACAGAAATTGTGTTGAACAATTGTATGTAGTAATGCCTGCTATGGTAGCGGATTTCATCATTTTTGCATCTGAAATATCTTCTGCCAGAATTAAATCATCATTTAAATCAGTGTAGGTTATTGAATTTGTTGTGCTATCGACAATTATTTTTAATTTACCCGTTGATATGATATATTTCCCTGTTTTATTGATAATAGAAAATTGCGGAATTGAATCCCAGGTATTGTTCACCACCAGGGATGATTTTAGTGGAAATGAAGAAAGAGAGGTATATTTCACTTCTATGATATCATCTGAACAAATTTTAATTTTCAACAGTCCGGCATCTAATGTAAACGTGATTCCATCAGAATCAGTTGTGTATGAAAGTATCGAAGCTCTTGCTGGAATAAACGAAATAGTAATTAAAAATACGAACGATACAACTTTTAAAAATTTTGTTTTCATAAGGGAAACCATTAATTCATAACGAAGGTAATCAAGTTGATGAATTAAGGATCTGGTCTTTCATAAAAACTTTACGATTTATAAAATGTTCCGCTAAAGAATAATAACATATATCTCCTTATCTATGAATTACATTCTGATAATTTTTTAAAATCCATTCATCATTTTGAACAAATAAAACATCCAATTTGTTTTATGAATAATTCTTCATTCGGGTAACTATGAAAGAAAATCAATTTCTCACATTGTTACGAGGTATTAATGTTGGTGGAAACAACATTATAAAAATGACCGATTTGAAATTGTGTTTTGAAAACATGAGCTTAAACAAGGTGTTAACCTACATTCAAAGTGGCAATGTTATATTCGAATCGAAAACCAAAGAAATTTCAAAACTGACTATTAAAATAGAACAGGCATTATCAAAAAAATTCAACTATAATTCACGCATTGTTGTAATATCATATCAACAACTAAAAAATATTGTAAATCAGGCACCATATAATTTTGGCCTTGATACAGAAAAATACAGATATGATGTTTTTTTTATAAAAGAGCCGCTTACCCCTTCCTTGCTGATGAAAAAAGTTAAACCCCTGGAAGGTGTTGACAATGTCTATGAAGGTGAATTTGTTCTTTACACTTCGCGCCTTATAAACAAGGCATCGCAAAGTCATATTTCAAGAATTATTGCTCTTCCCGAATATCAGAATATTACGATTCGGAATTGGAACACAACAACCAGGCTTCTTTCATTGATGGATAATAGAGAAGCCCGATAATTTCCAATAAAAACAACCACATCACTTAAACCAATAAGTATGACTACTACAACCAAAAAAGCAACAATAACCATAAGAGCAACAATTAGTGCTCCGGTTGAAAAAGTATGGACTCTTTGGACAAATCCAAAACACATAGTCCATTGGAACAAGGCATCGGACGAATGGCATACACCCACTTCACAGAACGATTTACGGGTTGGTGGAACATTTCTTTCCCGTATGGAAGCAAAAGATGGCAGTCAGGGTTTCGACTTTGCAGGCGAATACAGTAAAATAATCTATCATAAACAAATTGAATATGTTCTTGCTGATGGCAGAAAAGTATTCGTGTTCTTTGTTTCAAACAGAAATGAAACCACGGTAACAGAAACCTTTGAACCTGAGCAAACATACCCTGTTGAATTTCAGGAAACCGGATGGCAGGCAATCCTTAATAACTTTAAAAAATATGTTGAAGCCTATTGCAAAGATGGGCCAATGATCTTTAAAATAAGTATCAATGCCAACATTAAGCAAGTATATAAAACCATGCTCAATGCAAAATCATATGCAGAATGGACATCTGAGTTCAATCCCAATTCGCACTATGTTGGATCGTGGAAAAAAGGTTCTAAAATTCTGTTTCTGGGGAGAGATGATGAAGGTCATTTAGGGGGAATGGTAAGCAGAATTAAGGAAAACATTCCCAACAAACTCATAATTATTGAACATCTTGGTATTGTTCAAAATGGTAAAGAACTAATAACTGGTTCAGATGTCGATACCTGGGCTGGCGCTATAGAAAGCTATTCTTTTGTGGATGATAATGGAAAAACAAAACTCTCAATTAACCTTGAAACTTTACGGGAAATAAGTGATGAGTTCAAATTTTACTTTTCAGAAACCTGGCCAAAAGCACTTAAAAAACTGAAAGCAATTTGTGAATCTAAATAATCAAATTTGTTTAAAACAAATACCTTACTCTCAACACAATTCTTAAATAATAATCTAAAAAAAAAATAATCATGGCAACTGTAAGCACTTATTTAAATTTCCGACGAAATACCGAGGAAGCTTTTAATTACTATAAATCCGTTTTCGGAACAGATTTTATTGGATCTGGCATAATGCGGTTCAAAGATATTCCGCCAACGGTTGGAACACCTCCCTTGCCCGAAGCAGACAAAAATCTGGTAATGCATGTATCGTTACCAATAATTGGCGGACATATTTTAATGGGGACTGATGCACCTGAATCTATGGGGTTTAAGGTAAATTTTGGGAACAACGTATATATTAGCCTTCAACCCGATACAAGAGCAGAAACTCAACGTTTGTTTATAGCTCTTTCTGAAGATGGCAAGGTTGAACAGGAGCTTCAGGAAATGTTTTGGGGCGACTACTATGGGAGTTGCAAAGATAAGTTTGGTGTACATTGGATGTTTAATTGTGCAGAGAAAAACAGCTAATACATTTAATGAGTACTTATTTTCATTAATTCAAAAAATCTTTAAATCCTTAAAAACAGACTTTATTTAAAAACAAAAACTACTATCTATGAACAAAACTATTTATCCTTGTCTCTGGTTTAACAATGAAGCAAAACAAGCAGCAGAATTTTATTGCTCTGTTTTTTCTGATACTGTTATTACCACCGAAAACCCAATGGTGGTGACATTTGAGTCTGCCGGACAAAAATTTATGTGCTTGAACGGTGGACCGAAATTTACCTTTAATCCCTCAATTTCTTTCTTTGTATTTTTCAAAAATATAAAAGAGATAAATAAAACATGGAAAAACCTTTTAAAGGGTGGTTCGGCATTAATGCCAATAGACAAGTACGATTGGAGTACAAGATATGGTTGGGTTAAGGATCAGTTTGGCATTACATGGCAATTATCACTTGGTGATATGTGGGAAGTCAGTCAGAAATTCTCTCCTGCCTTAATGTTTACGGGCAAGCAACATGGTAAGGCAGAACAGGCAATTCAATTTTACACTTCGGTATTTGAATGTTCCACGGTTACAGGAATTATGAGATATGATAAAAGAGAAAAAGAAAGTGATGTATCAGTGAAACATGCTCAATTTAAACTCAGCAATCATGCTTTTTTGGCTATGGACAGTATATTGCAAGACGACTTCAGCTTTAATGAGGCTATTTCTTTTGTGGTGGAATGCGAAACACAGGAAAAAATTGATTATTACTGGAACAAACTCACTGATGGTGGAGAAGAAAGTCAATGCGGCTGGTTGAGAGATAAATTTGGCGTTTCATGGCAAATTGTACCTTCCATTTTGGAAAAATTAATGAGTGATCCATCCAAATCAGATCGGATAATCAACGCTTTTTTAAAAATGAAAAAATTTGAAATAGAAAAACTGGTTAACGTCTGATTTGTTTTTCTACAATGAGGAATAATAAACTAATCACCTTTTTTAGGAATATTCACGATAAATGTTGTTCCCTTATCCAACTCACTTTCAACACGAATAGTACCATTATTTTGTTCAACCATGTCTTTAACCAGTTGCAATCCTAATCCGCTCCCATGTTCGTTTTTTGTTCCAAGCGAAGAATAGGATTCGTTTTTATCAAATATTTTACTCAGTACTTCGTTGGATATTCCTATGCCTGTATCACTTATAATTACAGAGATATAACTACCTGTATCATTCGTTTCGATTTTAATTTTGCCGTTTTCCGGCGTAAATTTTATAGCATTGGAAATAATATTGCGGAATATGGTATGCATAGTTACCTCATCGAAATAAGCCATTAAATCAACTGGTATGTTCTTTCCGATTGAAATGTTTTTATATCGGGCATTTCCTTCCAATAATCTGATACAATCGTTTATAATTCGAAGAACATGCGTATTCTGTGGTCTTAATGTTATCTTACCAATATGTAATTTAGTCCAGTCAAGCAAATTATCGAGCAATGTACCAGTTTCTCTTGTAGACTTTTCCAAATGAAATATTACTTCTTTAAACTCCTTACTGCTCACATTTATTATTCCTGCAGCTATTGATTCAATAAGCATAATAATATTATTAAACGGTGAACGAATATCGTGAGCAATAATAGAATAGAGCTTATCTCGTGTTTTAATTGTTTCAATCAACATCTTCTTCGACAGACTCAATTCCAGGTGGGTTTTAACCCGCATTAACAGTTCGTCGCGGTTAAATGGTTTTGAAATATAATCAACCCCGCCAGCTTTAAATCCTTCCACTAAATCATCGCTCTGATTAAAGGCTGTAATAAAAATTACAGGAATTTCTTTTAGTCTTTCGTCTTTCTTAATTATCCGGCAGACTTCAAGTCCATCCATTTCCGGCATCATAATATCCAGAAGTATAAGGTCCGGAGTTTCGTTTTCAAGAAGGTTTAATGCGCTTTTTCCATCCTGGGCAAGACTAAACTTATAACCTTCTTCTTTCAGTATTTGTGCTGTAATCTGAAGGTTCATCAGCACATCATCTACTATAAGAATTTTGCTATCTAATACATCCATTTTTTATTCTTTAATATATTGAGTTAGCTTTCTGCATATTTTCGGAAATTCGTGAAACGTTGTTTTTAATGACACCAAATCAACCAATTCTATATCCTCAATTATCTTGTCCGCATAATCTATTAAAAGCTGAAAATTAAATCCTGATCCCACATTCCTGATTTGGTTAGCAAAATCGTTAATTTTAGAAAGTTCTAATGTATCTTTCAAGCTTTCCCATGTTGGCAGATAGTTTTGTTCAAGAATTAAAATAATCTCAGGTAACTTTTCGACTATTTCACTTGATAAGGATTCAATGTTTGAATTATTTGTATTATCTAGTTCCGACTGATTATTTGATGTATATCTCAAAAAATGAATGAGAAGGTTAAATAGTTCTATTCTTTTAACCGGTTTATATAAAAAACCATCGAAATCGACCGAATTTTCTATCTTTTCAGAACTCATAACAGAGGCTGTAAAAGCAATAACAGGTATGTGTTTTTTCGCTGGATTTGCTTTTATTCGTTTTGCAACTTCATAACCATCAATGCCAGGCATGCGCATATCCAGCAAGATTAAGGCAGGCGAAATGTTTTTAAGAATTTCCAGTGCGATTTCACCATTTTCGGCAGATAGAATAGTAATATTGGAAGTTGACAAAAAATGCTCAATCGTTTCAATGTTTGAAATCACATCATCCACAATAAGTATTGTTGCATTCTCAAATATAATATTCTGAATATCTTCAGAATACTCTTTCCTTGTTACGTTTGAATTCCTGATTTCAATTTCCTGAAAAACTATTTTAAATGTTGAACCTTTTCCAACTTCACTTTTAACTGTAATTGTGCCATTCATTATTTCAACCAAACGTTTGGAAATAGCCAGCCCCAATCCGGTACCACCATATTGTCGGTTCGATTGACCCGATTGTTGTCTGAAAGCTTCAAATATTA
>JAHEEB010000795.1 GCA_024640925.1 Bacteroidota bacterium
CGAACTGTTCTCTGGCTTTCCGTTTCTGCCACCACCCATAAAGTCATTTATCGAATATTTCTTTCTTAGATGGATAACATCCGAGTAAGGCAATGTTACATTCGAGCCATTCCGGAACGTGAATTTTATGAACAATGTTTCTGTTGCATCCGTGAGCCAGTCAGTCTGTACCGGTGATAACGGCCAGAACGCTGTATAAACTCTGCTTTTATTCCCCTTTGCGTCTGTAACGACATTGTAAGCTGGATAGATAAACGAATTGTAATCAAGATATAAGTTCCATACGGTTTTTTCTAAGTATTCTCTGGTTGTCATTAATGGGTTCGGACGGAATTTGAATAAACGATTGATATTATCCCCTGGCAGATTGATCATTTTCCCTGCCTGATCCCGTCTTATGTGTTTTGGCTGCAGCTTCGAACATTCTGAGGCTATACAGTCAATACACATCTGCACCACATCGGAAGTATATATATCCCTGCCTGACTGTGTAAATAATGGAGATGAATTATCCATAAATCTTGCATACTGCATGGCCTGAGATTGGTTGCTTTTAAAGAGACTATCTAAAAGCATTTATTCATCCCCCTTTCGCTTGTTTATTGGCTACAAAAAAGGCCAGAGCAATCAGGCTGATACCTATAGTGATTAACCCTGCCGGTGTGGATATAAAAAACATTCCAGTAGATATAAATGACATTCCGCAGATAAGTAAAACAACGTCAAGCCATTTATAAATGTGTTTTATTAGTTTTTTCAACCTTCCACCGCCTTATTGGTTTTGCTTTTCGACTTAAGCTCTTTACTTGGCTCTTCCTTCTCGATCAACAGAATACTATGGCAATACGAACATGCTATAGTACCGTCATCATCGATTACGAAGGTGTTATTATTACAGTTTTTACATGCTTTCATGTTTAACCTCCTACATACCTTAAGTATTCGTTTTTATACTGCTGATATATTGCTTCGCAAATAATCATAGTTACACCACCGTCTATGCGCTTTTCACGCTTCCCTTGCACCTTAACCGGCATGATCAAGCCTCGTTTGTCCATATCCAATGCGATATTTCCAAGGCACCACTCATCTATTTCATTACCGTTGTAATTTACAATTTTGCTCCTGAGATCAGCTTCCAATAAATTCATTGGATTAGACATCACTTCCCTGCGCTGTGGTACTTTTTCCATGCAATCGTCACCGAAAATATCTTCCATTTCCTTTACCCAGTACTTAGCAAGTGCGGTATCATAACCAATTTTATAGGGTCTGATTTTATAGATTTTATATAAGTCCACATACCACTTCGTTACCAAGGAAAAATCATTATCGTTTCCCGGAGACACGGTTATCATACCTTTGCTTTTCCAATCTCGATAGTCTTTTCCATCATCCTTGCAGTCGAGTTTTGATTCCGGTATAAAGTATTGTTGGATCATATATTTATGTGGATCCCCCGGTTTCATTACCATTATTCTGCCGGATAATAAATCTGTTGTTTCTGCTAAATCCACACCGCCAATTCCATAGCATCCGGCTAATTGCTTTATATCAAATGTTTCCTTTCTGATGTAAATCTCCGGTACCAGCCACGCTTTTGCGTTGTTCTGTTTTAGGTTAAAATCTTTTGACAACACAAATGCCCTTGTTGATGTATTTGTTTTAGCGTCATCAATCATTTGCCTTAGGAAAGATTTCTTCTTAATTGTTCCAAGTCCAGGATTAGATTTGTACCAAGAATTTTCATCCTGCCAAACCTCTGCCTCATTGTCTTGTGTATATAGCCATATACATCGACGAGGTTTATCGAGTTCTCCATCTAATACCTGACGTTCTTCTTTTAAGTAGTTATCTAAGTGTCCTTCATTTACAAATCCCTCAGTGGTAAGTTCAAAGTATAGAGGTTCTTCCTGCGTCGACAGCGCTTGTTTAATAGGCATAATGGAATTATCATCAGTCAATTCATGGGATTCGTCCACCATTCCGACAGCAATATTTTTACCCTCTTTTGCTCCCGTCTTTGCAGATATTTTTCTTACATTTCCATGGTTTTCATAACTGAATTTTCCGTGCTTAATCGGTTTTTTGGGATTGCCAAAATAAATCCCTTTTATATTCTTCCTAGTCAGCCGGTCAAGTGAAGAGCTTTGTTCCCTCATTGCGTTGATAGCCTGAAATGCAAGGTCGGCTTGATCGTAATCATTTGACGAGCAGAGGATTTTTGTACCTTTTTCTCCACAAAAGAATTCAGCCAAACATACGGCTGACACCAAAGGAGTTTTGCCATTCTTTCTTGCAACCAAGAATAAGATTTCCTGATGTAGCCTTACCCATCTTCCTAACTCTTCGTCGAAGATTTTGAAACTGTATATCGCCTCGATAAAACCTTTTTGAAAGAGCTGCAAAATAAAAGGCTTTCCATCATAGGGAGCCTCGTACAATTTACATTTTTCTTCGATGAATTTAATTCGCTTATGAGCATCGGCTAATTCAAATCTTAAATCCTGATTATTAAAATACTTTTCGTACCGATCGAACTCTTTTAGAAGCTCTTGCCCTACAATAATTTCTTTCCTGCGGCACTTACCGATATATTCAATAAGCCACGAATGTTCGTCTGTACAAGGGACACCCGGGTTATATGTACCTGTTATCCAGTCAACCATATACCATCATTCCTATTCAAAGTCACTCATATCCTCCGTATCGTCAATAGCATTCTTACTCAATATCCCATTGAGTGTTTTAATTACAACCGAGTATGAGTTAAGATTTTTAAGATATTGCCCCGCAGCCGGTACTTGTTTTTGTATCTCTGGATGATCTGGATGAGTTTTAACCATTCCCGTGACTCGTAGTAATTTTCGGAGTTCCATATTCTCGGCATACAAAAATGATGCTTCCTGGATGAGTCCTTCGACAAGCTTGCGTTTTGGTTCTTCTACGTCCTTAAATATCTCAGTTAATTTATTATATTCCACCTGGAAATTCGCCTGTTTGTCTGTAATTGGTTCAACTTCAACGTGTCCCATCATTTTTCAAAAAAGTTCCTCCGATTTTCAAAATTTTTAGTGTGTGTGCAACAGATG
>JAHEEB010000796.1 GCA_024640925.1 Bacteroidota bacterium
TATAATACCCATTATCATTTAACGTGCCATAGGGATAAACAGCAATAAAGCCATTCTTTTCTGCCGATTTATTAAAACCTGTATAATCACCAATCCCTTTAACGTCGTTATGATAACCATGAAGAACCAACACCATTGGTACTTTAACAGAACCGTCATAACTTGATGGAATTTTAAGGCTGTATTCCCTTTTCTGATGGTCAATTAAGATATTTTTAACTTGCGAAATACCCATTTTGTCAGGAAGAATAAAATACAGAAAAATTAAGATAACTATATTTTTTTTCATATGCATGACTTTCAATTATAACATCTAATTTGTTCTCTACACTTATGTTGTAACGATAAAAAACTTTTCAACCTGAGAATTCTTTTTCAAAATGAAATGGCGATTCTCCGAATTCTAAACAAATTAATGATTTCTAAAAATTTTAACATTTTTTACAAACAAGATAACTTAAAGAAATTCTGATATTTATAGCATAATACATTTCTTTTACTCTTCGAAATTTTTGATACTAATTTATTCTTTTGTAACTTTAATAGAGACATTTAAGTATACTAAATAGTAGATAAAAAAATCACCAGCCCGGTAAAATTGGCATAATTATTGAAGTAAAAAACAACATGAAAATCTCAATTAAAATAGTAACCTTCTTAATCTTACTGGTTTGCGTTTTTCAATCCAACGCCTCCGGTGATAATGCTGTTTTAACTGATGATGGTCCAACTATTCAGATTTTTCCAAATCCGGTAACTGACAATAAATTTACTATTACTTCTGATGTTAATATTGTTGAAGTAGTAATAATAAATGTACTGGGGCAGCAGATTTACAAACAGGAAATTACGAACCAAAATAAAATTATCATAGAGTTAGAGACGAATGAAAATGGAATATACCTTGTGCAGGTAAGAACTGCAGATCAGATTTTATCGACAAGGCGTGTCCTTTTCAGGTAGGAATTAGTTATTAGTTAGGGCAAAAAAGCGTCTGGGATCCAGACGCTTTTTTATTTTATAAATGATTTATTAAACCCAATATTATGATAATGGGTTAAAGCATTCCCAGCTCAAGTTTGGCTTCATCGGTCATCATAGATTGATCCCAGGGAGGATCGAACACAAGTTTTACATTCGTTTCTTTTATTCCTTCAACAGTGCTTACTCTTTCCTTCACATCAATTAATATTTGATCGGCTATCGGACAATTTGGAGCTGTAAGTGTCATTACAATCTCGGCATTCAGATTATCATCAACATTGATATCGTATATCAACCCCAAATCATATATATTTACAGGGATTTCAGGGTCATATATACCTCTAAGGACTTGTACAATATTAGATTCTAACTGAAGTATTTTATTATAATCGGTATTTTGTTCCATTCGTTGTTATTTATTTACTGCCATACTTAGAATTATAAGCTATAGCAAAAAGTTTCATTTGTTTAATCATCGAAAACAGTCCATTTGCACGTGTGGGCGAAAGGTTTTCGCGTAATCCAATCCTGTCAATAAAATTTAGGTCTGCATCTATTATCTCCTGGGGAGTCCTACCAGATAAGACTTTTATCAGAAGGGTAATAATGCCTTTTGTTATAATAGCATCACTATCGGCGGAGTAAAATATAATTCCATCCTTATATTCGGCATTAAGCCATACTTTAGATTGACATCCTTTAATAATATAATCGTTTGTCTTGCATTTTGGGTCGATTATTGGTAATTCTGAACTGAGTTCAATTAAATAATTATATTTGTCCATCCAATCCTCGAAAACCTCAAATTCGTTTACTATTTCTTCCTGAATATCTTGTAATGTGCTCACTTTTAAAATAGTTAAATAGATAAAAAATTATAAAATCCAATACTAATTGTGGTTTTGTCGAAAAGGAAAGTTATGAAAACATTTTTTTTACTTGTTCAAGACCTTTACAAAGATAATCAATCTCTTCTTTTGTATTGTAAAACGAAAGCGATGCTCTAATTGTGCCATCAATTCCATAATGTTTCATAATCGGTTGGGCACAATGAGTACCAACTCTTACAGCTATGCCCAATTTATCAAGTATCATTCCGGCATCGAGCGGATGAACATTATCTATAAGAAACGAGAAAATAGGTGATTTATCAGGAGTATTCCCGAAGATTTTAACATACCCCAAATCTTGTAACTTTGATGTGCCATAGGAGGTAAGGGTATGTTCATGCTCCTTAATGTTGGATAAGCCAATTTCTGAAACATATTTTATGGCTTCGGCCATCCCTATTGCACCAATATAATTTGTAGTTCCAGCCTCAAACTTGAAAGGCAGCGTATTATACGTTGTTTTTTCGAAAGTCACTTCGTTTACCATATCGCCCCCACCCTGGTAAGGAGGCATTTCTTCGAGCCATTTTTCCTTTCCATATAAAATTCCAATTCCGGTAGGACCATAAATTTTATGACCTGAAAATACCAGAAAATCGCAGTCAAGCTCTTGAACATCTATTGTTAAATGTTGAATGGACTGGGCAGCATCAATACATACAGGAATATTAAACCGATGAGCTTTCTTGATAATTTCTTTAATGGGGTTGACCGTCCCCAAAACATTTGACACATGAGTAAGGGAAATTAGTTTGGTTTTTTCACCAATCAATTCATCAATTTTTTCAATTTCCAAAAACCCATTATCATTAAAAGGAATAACCCTGAGTTTTGATTTTTTGCGCTCACACATCATTTGCCATGGCACAATATTGGCATGATGTTCCATTTCGGTGATAATTATTTCATCACCTTCTTTCATATATTTTTCTCCAAACGAAAAAGCCAGAAGATTTAATGAAAATGTTGCCCCACTGGTAAAAATTATCTCATGAGATTTCTGAGCATTAATAAAACTGCGGTGTACCTCTCTTGCATCTTCGTAATCTTGCGTAGCACCTGCACTCAGATGATGAACACCCCGATGAATATTACTGTTTTTTTTGTTATAATAGTCAGTAATAACATTTGCCACGCAAAGTGGTTTTTGCGAAGTAGCCCCATTATCAAAATAGATCAGGGGTTTGCCATATATTTTTTCTTGAAGGACAGGAAAG